>CAVIFU010000044.1:0-11882 GCA_963642145.1 Ruminococcus bicirculans (ex Wegman et al. 2014) | reverse complement strand
CGTCGCCGTAGGCGATGTATATCACCGCTGCCGTCAGGCAGTGCATATCACCGCCGTGCCAACGGCGCATATCACCCGTAAATACGGCGCGTACAAAAAAACTGCCAAGAATTACTTCTTAGCAGTCTTTTTTTGTTAATCGGACTATAGAAAGGTTATTACTTTCTAATCGTTATCGGATTTTTTCAGCGTGCGAAGACAACGAGTGCAAACGTAAGCGTTTTGAACCTTGCCGTTGATTTCGACGTCCACTTTGTGTACGTTGGCGCCCCAACTTCTTCTGGTCCTGATATGGCTGTGGCTAACCTTGTTGCCGCTAACCTGACCTTTTCCACATATACTGCAAACCTTAGACATTATATACCTCCTACGTTTTTACGTTTTTTCGGACTTACGTATTATACAAAATCTAAAACGTTTTGGCAACAGTTTTAATGTATTTTCTTAATTTACTTGCAAATTTTTTTGTATTGCTATATTATAGTATCATCAATACGTATAAACACTGCATTGGGAGGCGTATGGCGCTCACTACCGTCAACGGTTATGGCAATATAAATATCAGTGACGACGCGGTTGCCGTTATAGTAAATCGTGTCGCGGTGGACTGTTACGGCGTAGTAGAGCTCGCAAGCCGTAGGCTTAGCGACAGTATCATGCAACTCTTCAACAAAGAGCCTCTCGGCAAAGGCGTTAAGATCGTCACAATGGATAACCGCATATTCGTGGAAGTTTACGTCATTCTCAAAGACGGCGTGAACAAAGACGCGGTTGTGGCGAGCTTAAAGTCGAGCATAGTCTATAACTTGGAGCACCTTACGGGCATGCGAGTCAAGGCTGTGGACGTGCACGTGGTGGGCGTTAAACTGTAAATATAGCCGACATTGTCGGTCAAGGATATAAATGAATAGCATAAACACCAAAACCCTACGGGAGATGTTTAGAGGAGGAGCTCTCAATTTAGAGATAAACAGAGCTCTTATAGACAGTCTGAACGTGTTCCCGGTGCCGGACGGCGATACCGGTACAAATATGAATTTAACAATGAGCTCTGCCGTCAAAGAAATGGACGCGGAACGGGAGGATCGTATAGATTCCGTATGTTCCGCCGTTTCGCGCGGCGCTCTCCGCGGAGCGAGGGGAAATAGCGGAGTAATTTTAAGCCAGATACTCAAAGGGATGAGCGTAGCGCTGTCGGACGACAGGGAAGTCACTACCAAGATGTTCGCGCGCGCACTCAAAAACGGTGCCGACGTAGCATATGACGCCGTAACCTACCCGAAAGAAGGAACGATTTTAACCGTAATACGCGTAATAAGCAACTACGCGCTCAAAGTCTCTACAAAGAAGAGCGACTTTATAGAGTTTTTTCAAAAGATACTTGCAAAAGGCGAGGACGTCTTGGCGAGCACTCCCGACATGTTGCCCGTTCTCAAAAAGGCAGGCGTTGTAGACGCCGGAGGCAAGGGACTCCTTACAATACTATACGGCATGTACAATATTCTTGCCGGCGTAGAGATGATCCCCATCGGAGCGGAAACGTCCGCAAACGCGGAGCCCGACTACTTCGGGCAGAACCCCGAGTACGAAAATTTAGAGGACATCAAGTTTGCCTACTGCACGGAGTTTTTCATCATCAACATGTTCAAGAAGACCACCATGTCCGACATCGACAAACTCCGCGATAAGCTCAACGAGATAGGCGATTGCGTCATAGTTGTAGGCGACCTTACTCTCGTCAAAGTCCACGTGCACACCAATAACCCGGACAAAGCTCTCGGCTACGCGCTTAAACTCGGCGAACTCGACAGACCCAAAATCGAGAATATGTTAGAGCAAAACCGCGCCCTCAAAAAGGCAAAGGAGTCTGCTCACAAGCAAGTAGGATTAGTCGCGATATGCACCGGCGACGGCATCAAAAAGATATTCAAGGAACTCCGCGCCGACAAAATATTGGAGGGCGGACAGACGATGAACCCGAGCGTTGACGACATAGTCAACCTTGTCGATTCCGTCAATGCCGATACCGTGTATATACTACCCAATAACGGCAACATCGTTATGGCTGCCGAGCAAGCCAAACAGATAGCCAAGTGCAATTTGGTAGTTATAGATACAAAAAATATACCGCAGGGCATTTCTGCGGCTATAAATTTCAATCCGGACGCCGATGAAGAGACCAACGTATCCGCAATGACCAACGGCGCGCGTTCCGTCAGATCCGGGCAGGTTACGCACTCTGTTCGCGATACGGAGATGGACGGTATAGAGTTACACAACGGCGACGTTATAGGCATATACGACAAAATCGTTGCCAACGGCAAAGACGTCAACCAAGTGGCGGCGAAGGTAGTCGAGCGCATGGTAGACGACGATACCGCGGCCATCACGCTTTACTATGGCGACGGCTTAAAGCCCGAAGTAGCGGATGAGCTTTCGGCAATGCTTACGGACAAGTATCCCTTCCACGACGTCATGGTTTACGAAGGCGGACAGAAGCATTACTACTATTACATTTCGGTGGAGTGATGGAGAAGCACGAACTGCTCGAAGTCAAGGGCGTCGGACCCGTATCGCTTCAAAAGCTCCGATATTTAGGCATAGATTCCAAACGGGATCTATCTCTTTTTTCACCCGTAAAATATATCGATCTCGACGCCGCGTCGGATTTGAATACGGCGGAGCACGGTGATTTTTGCGTTGTGATTGCCTGCGTCGTGACGGTGTCCAAACCTTTTCGCAGAGGCAAACTGCAAATGTTTTCTTGCGGAGTTTCCGTTGAGGGCTTCAAAAACAGAGTCAAACTCATTTGGTACAACGCAAACTATGTCGCAAGGACCGTGACGCTCGGTGCGCGGATACGTTGTTACGGCAAAATCAAAAAGGACGGCAACTCCGTTGAATTCATCAATCCGACGATAGAGCTTGCCGGAGTTGTCGGCGGCGAGCTTCGCGGAGTCAAGCCGATATACGCGTTGAAGGGTACCATACCGCAATCGACGTTTGCCTCTATGGCGCGGGATTGTGTGGCGCATTATAGCCCCGAGAGCGTTTTGCCGCACATAGAAGGCTTACTCGATCTCGGACAAGCGGTGGTATACGCTCACGCGCCGGAAAATATGGCGGAAGCCAACGCGGGCGCGGACAGAATCGCGTTGGAAACGCTCGTTCGCGATATATCCGCATTCAAACTTATACGCAAGCAAAGCAAGCGCGCCGTGATATACGACGATAACCGCGCCAAAGCTCGTGAAGTGGAGGAGTCTTTGCCGTATTCCCTTACGCCCACGCAAAGGGCGGCGGTGGACAAAATTTATTCCGACATGCTCGGAGACAAACCGCTCAACGCCATGCTTGTCGGCGACGTCGGCAGCGGCAAAACGGTAGTTGCGTTGCTTTCGGCGGCGTTTGCGGTGTTTTCGGGATATCAAGTGGCGGTAATGGCGCCCACGGAGATACTCGCGCTACAACATTTTCGCACGTTTAGCGGCATTTTAGACGTATTCGGCGTCAAGACGGCGTTGCTGGTAGGCAGCATGACGGCGGCGGAAAAACATGCCGTCAGAGCTCTTATTTCGTCGGGAGACGCAGACATCGTCATCGGCACGCACGCGGTAATATCCAAAGGCACGGATTTTGCGCGACTCGGGCTTGCGATAATAGACGAACAGCACCGTTTCGGCGTGGCACAGCGCACGTCGCTGACGGACAAAGGCAATACCGTGGATACGCTCACATTGTCCGCAACGCCCATACCGCGTTCGTTGCGGCTTACCGTATTCGGAGATATAGACGTACTGAGCATCGATAGACGATACGATAGCTACAATATCAAGACGGCGGTGGTAACGCCCGTCAAACGCAAGGACATGCTCGATTACATCGTTTCGGAATGCGAGGACGGCAAACAGGCGTACATAGTCGCGCCGAAGATTGTCGACGTCGAGGGTTTGGAGGGCACCGCAGTCGAAAAGGTATACAAAGAACTCGTATCCAAGTACGGCAGTCGCGTCAACATAGGGTTATTGCATGGCAAGTTAAAGGCGGCGGATAAGCAAAAGATGCTTACCGATTTTGCGGACGGCAAGGTGCAAATACTCGTTTCCACAACGGTTATAGAAGTAGGCATCGACGTTCCGAACGCCTCCCTTATGGTCATATTCGACGCGGACAGATTCGGACTTGCGACGCTCCATCAATTGCGCGGCAGGATAGGGCGCAACGGCAGTAACGCGTATTGTTTTTTGTATACGACCAAGAGCGGCGACGACATTATCAGATTGACTACGCTTACCGAAGAGACCGACGGTTTGCGCATAGCCGAGCGCGACTTGGAACTCAGAGGCGCCGGCGAGTGGCTCGGGGAGGATCAGAGCGGCAATTCCGGGCGCATAGACTTACGCTTGATGGCTAAGGCGAGGGCACTTGCGGAGTATGTCGATTTAGACGCTCATTACGCCGAACTCGTTGCGTACGCTTTGGCGCACAAATATTATAACGTCAGTTTGAATTAGATCGATTTTCGGCTGTTTTTGTCGAAAGTATTGTCTTTGCGTTTACATTGTGTACAATGTATGCAGAGGCAAGATGAAAAAGCATATCCCCAAAATTTTAGCAATAGTTTTACTTACGGCTGTAGCCGTGTTGACGGTCGTTGCCGGCAGCAAAAGTATCGGCGATAAGTCCGCAAACGCCGTTGAAACGCAAATCGGCGGTACTTCGAACTACGTCGGAGCCGAGACTGTCAAAACAAACGGAACCGATACCACCAAGCCCGCGCCGAGCACGGAAGAATTGGGATCGTATTTTCCGATACCTCCGCAAAGCAGTGATTTTTACGCCTACACACAGAGCCTGCCGATAGAAGGCGGCGTCGAGCTCAACGCCGTGCATACCGCATCGGACGGCGTTTTCATCGTCATCACTCATTCGTCACGGAGCGGCGAGTTAAAGACGAGAGGACGCACCGTAACCGTCATAAGAGCGGAAACGGACGGCACTCTCGGCGGTTTTATGCACTTGGGCACGGGCGGCGATTACGATTATCTAACGTCCGGCATAACGTCGGACGGCGTCACGGTAGCGGTCAAATCAGGCAAGATTACCTACGTGAATACCCTTTCGACGGGGCTGACGAGTCGGCAGGTTATCGAGCTCGAATCGTCCGATTCGGCGCGGATCTTTACACTGAACAAGGGCTTTTTGCTGTTCGCGACGGGTAGCGGCAACGCCGTCTACAAGATAGAAAACAACGTCGTCAAAGCAACGGCAACTTTGCAGTACGGCGAAATAAAAGAGGTCTACGATTTCGGCACGTACTTTTCCGTCTTTGTCAACGCAATCAACGGCTACTCCGTCATCAAGTTGGATTCCGCTTTGCGCGACTTAGGTTGCGTCACCGTTAGGGAGCGTTCGGCAATTGCCGTCCAGCCGGTAGTGAGAGAAGGAAAACAGAAGTATATTGTAGCCGAAGCAACGGAAGGCAATGTAGAAATAGCCGAATATTTTACCGACTTTTCACAAAGCACGTCGCTCAGGGTAGGCGTTGGCAGAGCCGAACGCGCCGAAGTCTACATGAAAAGCGATAGGATATTCTTGCTGTTGCACGCGTCTACGGAGCGACTGTACCTGATAGGGGAAGAGCTCGATTACATCGCTTCCGACTCTTCCGTCATGCGCGGAGTTACCGAGATAGCCGATTGTTGCACGTATGACGGCGGTTTCATTCTGCTGTATAGGAAAAGCGGAAGCTTGGTACTACTCGATCTCCGCGACGACGGCACGGAGGAAACGCGCAACTTCAATTTCGATGTAGATTGCGCCCGACTTTCGGGCGTCAAAGGCGAAGGGCTTGCCCTCGTGTATGCCGAAGGCAACGCGCTGTCGGTTATCGGCTTGGATTAGCGAGAAATTACCGCGACGAAGAAACTATTTCGAGTATCTTTTTCGTAATATTGACGGCGGCGTCGGATGCCGTTACGCCTCTTTCCTTACAAGAGAGTTCGTACTCGATGCGCTTCAGGAGCTCGCTCGGCGTGAGGTCGGATTGCGGCAAGAGATTTATAAGTCCGCGCTTATGGTAGCTCAGCGCGTTATCCGCCTGATCTCCGCGACTTGCTCCGCTTTTGGGTAGCGGTATCGAGATAACGCGCTTACCGAGAGCGGTAGTTTCCGCCAAACTGTTTGCGCCGCCGCGTATTACTGTTACTTTGCTTACGGCGTAGAGATCTGCGATGTCGTCTGCAAAGCGGAGTCGCGTGTAGCGCGGCATGCGCACGTCCTCGTTGTCGTTCTTGCCTACGATATGCACTACGTTTGCAGATTTCAGCAATACGGGCAGTATCGGGCGCAAAGCTTCGTTTATGGCAAGCGCGCCGGAAGATCCGCCGAACACGAGCACGGTAGGCAGATCGGGTTGAAGTCCGTATTTTCTAATTGCACGACGTTTATCGCCCGAGAATATCTCTTTTCGGACGGGATTGCCGAGGCAGATTCCCCCGGGAGTTTCCGGGAAAGACGTAATCACCAGACGCGCAAACCGCGAGCACAGCTTGTTTGCAAGTCCCATCGTATAGTCGCTTTCGTGTATGACAAGGGGGATTTTGAGAGCTTTTGCGCCGAGCGACGCCGGCAAAGAAGCGTAACCGCCTTTACCGAATACCAGCGCGACGTTTTCGGATTTAAGTATACTTTCGGCTTCTTTTCTTGCCGAAGCGAGCACGAACGGGATTTTGAAATTCTCAGTCGGATGCGCGCGATCGAGGCGCACGGTTTCCGTTTCGTAGAACGGTATGCCGGCATTACGCGCCAAATCTTTTTCCATACCGTTGCCGCCCAAATAGATAACGCGGTCGAAATACTTGTACAATTCGTCCGCAAGAGCCAAGCACGGCATGACGTGTCCCGCGGTACCTCCTCCGGAAAGAGCTATGGTAGTCAAGGTGTCCTCCTTAAAAATATATTAAAAAACGGCTTATTTTTATTTCAAGTTAGCGATAACTTATTGAATTATATTCCGAATAGTGGTAGAATATACTATACTAAAAGCAAATAAAGGAGTAAATGCATGAAAAATATCGTTTTGGATACTTTTGACGGAAAAAAACTTACCGTTACCGTATGGGACGAAGTAGAGAATAAGATAGGCGCCGTCGTAATTGTTCACGGCATGGCGGAGCACACCGAAAGGTACGACGATTTTGCGCGTTTCCTCAACGCACACGGCTACATCGTGCTTGCCGAGAACCATAGGGGACACAAGTACAATCCGGACGGAGCAAAAGGCTATGTTGACGGCGATTCTTGGAACAACACTCTCCGCGACATTCGCACGGTAGTTGAGTATACAAAAGCTACATACGGCTTGGAAGTAGTACTTCTCGGACACAGCTACGGCAGTTTCCTTTCTCAACGTTTCATGGAGCTTCACGGCGATATGCTCAAAGCATGCATACTCTCCGGTACGGCGTACATGAAGAGCGCGTTGATATACGTAGCCAAAGCGGTTGCCGACACACAAAAGTTCTTCTGCGGAGCAGATAAACCCGGCAAGCTCATAGACAAACTGAGTTTCGGCGAGTACAACAAGCCGTTTGAATCGCAAGGTCAGCAATTTGCCTGGCTTTCGCGTGACAAGGAGCAAGTTGCCAAGTACGAAGCGGACGAGTATTGCGGATATCCTCTTTGTATAGGGTACTATTTGAGTTTCTTCAACGGCATACTCGAGATGTACGGCGCGGGCGCGGACAATATTCCCAAAGACCTTCCCGTATACATTGTAGTCGGTAGCGACGATCCCGTCTCCAATCGCGCGGAGAAAGCAACGCTGCTCTACAAGTTCTATCTCGAAAAGGGACTCAAAGACGTCGACCTCAAAATTTATAACGGCGCGCGTCACGAGTTGCTCAACGAGACCAACAGAGCCGAAGTATATTCGGATTTACTCGCATTCATAGATAAACAATTTGCAAAGAGATAACGATAATGGCTAAACGCAGAATTTACGTCACGGCTTTGGTATTGATGCTGATAATCGCTTGTTTATCGCTTGTCGCGTGCAAGGATGACGGCGACAAAGAACCGGACGCATACGTTGTAAATATCGATACGGCGGAAGTATTCAAGAGCGTAGCTTTGGGCTACGGCGCAAAGAACGCGACATATGAGTTGAACGCGGACCTCGATTTGGGAGAATGGACGCCGATAGGGACGTCCGTCACGGATTCGTTCCGCGGCGAGTTCCACGGCAACAACCATAAGATTACGTATTCGATTAACGTCGATACGCCGTCGGAGCGCGTTTCGGTTGCGGATATGCCGGAAGTCGCGTATTACGGCTTGTTCGGCGTAACCTACGGCGTCAAGGTTAAGGACCTCAACGTAGTTGCGAATATCGATGTCCCCACAATGGCTGAGACTGTGTACGTAGGCGGACTCATAGCTTACGCATACGATGACGTCACGCTTGAAAACGTCAAAGTCAGCGGTCATCTGACGACCACTCTTCCCGATATCCGTGGGGATGTAGTCAACAACGACGGTAGCAGTACCGTGGAATCCAACGCGGAGGAGTTGTCCGAGCACATCGGCGGCGTGGTAGGCATGGCTGTGGGCAAGACGGTTGCAAACGGCGTTTCGGCGGAGGCGGACGTCAAAGTCGACAGCGGCTATTACGGCGCTTGCCTTGTAGAGTACGTTTCCGCAGGCGGCGTATTCGGCACGATGCGCACTTATGATATTTCCAAGAGCGCTACCGTCAAACATACTCTTTCGAATATTACGTATGACGGCAAAGTCTACGCCCTCGGATCCAAAATGAATATCGGCGGCGTGTTCGGCACGGCGTATCGCGCGGAAGTAAACAACGTCAAAGTCGGCGCAACCGGCGCAACGTTCACTTTGGGCGCGTATCAGCGCATAAACGCAGGCGGCGTTGCGGGGCTCATGGACGCGTCCTCTCTCTATAAAGTCGGAGCGGATGTAACGAGTCTGGATACGAGCGTCGGCGGCATAAGAAACAGCAAGTACAAATCATACAACGTCGGCGGCATAGCGGGATACGAGTCCAACGGCTCCGTTATCGACGTTGCTTACGCGGACGCGAAAAAGATAATCATTCCCGACGGAACCGACAACTATGTCGGCGGAGTAGTGGGCATGGCGCATTTTTCGAATATAAAGTCGGCGTACGCGACGGGCGAACTGTATTACGGCAGTAAGTCGATTACCGAAATCGAAATCAAATATGTGCAGGGTGACGAAGATCGTTCGTATCACATATACAGCGGCGGCATAGTCGGCAAGATGTACGGCAAAAGCGTCATTTCCGACGTCGCGAGCGAATTCAAGGCATATCAAGGCTTGGTAGGCAACGCGTATGACGCCGTGGAGATGGTTACCGTCACCGTTTCAGAGGGCGAGACCATTGAAGGCGTCCTTGCCGAGATGGGATACGCCGCGAGCGATACGACCGTAACCGCCGTGGGAGGACAAAAGAACGAGGACGGCAAGGTAACTCAGGACTATAAACTCACGCACAAATGCGATACGAAGGCAAAGGATATGTACTATTATTCGTCGAATTCGAAATGCCTGAGCGACGGAAATGATGCCGCAAGGTACGAGAATAAGTGTGGCACGATAGCGGACGAAACCGCCATGAATACGGCTAAACAAAGCATACTCGCTGAATTTAATTAGGAGATAATCCGTAAGGAGAAGGATATACAACTATGATTATTACTTTAAGAGAAGACAAAAAAGAGTTTCCGCAAGGCGCAACGCCGGCGGAGATAGCGCGTTCGATTTCCGACGGCTTGTTCCGTCAATCGATTTGCGCCAAGGTAAACGACAAACTCCAAGGCATGTACGATCCCATACAAGAGGACGCCACCGTCGAGTTCCTCGATTTCGATACCGAAGAGGGCAAGAGGGTATATCGCCACAGTTGCGCGCACGTGTTGGCGCAAGCCGTCAAGCGCATTTATCCTACCGCCAAGGTAGCTATCGGACCTGCCGTTGAAAACGGATTCTACTATGATTTCGATTTCGATACCGCCGTCAATATGGACTCCGTTCCCGCAATCGAAGCGGAAATGAAAAAGATCATCAAGGAGAATCTACCGATTGTCAGGAACGTCGTTTCTCGCGAAGAGGCTCTTGCTTACTTTACCGAGCGCGGCGAAACGTACAAGGTAGAACTCATTAACGATCTGCCGGCAGACGCCGTTATCACCACCTACAAGCAGGGCGATTACGTGGATTTATGCGTAGGTCCGCACGTTCCCGCCACCGGATACATCAAGGCGTTCAAACTCACGTCCATAGCAGGCGCGTATTGGCGCGGAGACGAAAAGAACAAGGTTCTTACCCGTATTTACGGTACCGCGTTCAATAATAAAACGGCGCTCGAAGAGTACCTCAAAGCGCTTGAAGAAGCCAAACTCCGCGACCACAACAAGATCGGCAGAGAGATGGGCATTTTCATGACGGAAGACTGCATAGGGCAAGGCTTGCCGTTACTTATGCCCAAGGGCGCAAAACTTTTCCAAATCCTCAATAGGTTTGTCGAGGATGAAGAGGAACGTCGCGGCTATATGCGCACCAAGACCCCTTACATGGCAAAGAGCGATCTTTACAAAATATCCGGGCACTGGGATCATTACTTAGACGGCATGTTCGTTTTGGGCGATCCCGCCAAGGACAAAGAGGTATTCGCGCTCCGTCCCATGACCTGCCCGTTCCAGTACATGGTATACAAAAACGGACTCAAATCCTACCGTGATCTACCTTGCCGTTACGGTGAGACGTCAACTCTTTTCCGTAACGAATCGAGCGGCGAAATGCACGGTTTGATCCGTTTGAGACAGTTCACCATATCCGAAGGGCACCTTATCTGTACGCCGTCGCAACTCGAAAAAGAATTCCGCGGTTGCTTGGATCTTGCCATGTACATGCTCAAATGCTTGGGACTTGACGAGGACGTCACGTACAGATTCTCGCGTTGGGATTCGAACAACACCGCCAAATATATCAACGATCCGGAGAAGTGGGCGCATGCGGAAGGCGAAATGGAACGCATCCTCAACCATATCGGACTCAAATACTCCGTCGGCATAGACGAAGCGGCGTTCTACGGACCCAAACTCGACATTCAAATCAAGAACGTTTACGGCAAAGAGGACACCCTCATCACCATACAGGTTGACATGTTTCTTGCAGAACGCTTTGACATGTATTACATTGACGAGAACGGCGAAAAGGCTCGTCCTTATATCATCCATCGCACGTCGATGGGCTGCTACGAACGCACGATTGCCTTGCTCATCGAAAAATACAAAGGCGCTTTCCCCGTATGGATGGCACCCGAGCAAGTACGCGTTTTGAGCCTTACGGACAGAACCTCGGCAGATGCCGACGCACTCAGAGACAAACTCCGCCTCGACGGTTTCCGCGCCGAATCCGATACTCGCAATGAAAAAATCGGCTATAAGATCCGTGAAGCCCAACTCGACAAGATTCCTTATATGATCATCCTCGGCGACAAAGAGAAAGAAGCCGGCGTTATCGCCGTCCGTTCTCGCAAAGACGGTGATCTCGGCGCCATGTCCTACGACGACTTCGTCTCCCGCATAGGTAGGGAAATTAAAGACATGGTTCTCGACTCATAATATATATAAGGATAGTACGCGCTTAGACTAACGAAGCGTATAGCGCACTCTACACGCTTCGGCTTCGATTTGCTTTACCATCCAAATATTTATGTAACATAGCATACTATAAGCAGTTCGGCTCTGTAAGACTTTACGGAGCCGATTTACTTTTGTTTAATCGGTCCCCACCCCTGAGAATTATATACATCGCCTACGGCGACGGTGATATAC
>CAVIFU010000043.1:0-12037 GCA_963642145.1 Ruminococcus bicirculans (ex Wegman et al. 2014) | reverse complement strand
GAACTTGTTCTAGTCCTCCGAAACGCGCAAGTAAATCTTTTGCTATACCCATGGTGTCTTTACGCGGAATGAACGGATAGAGCATCAGCTCGAGAACTTCGACAGTGCTTAGGGCTTTCAATCCGCCGTCACGCACTTTGTCCTTAACCCGTTCACGCCTACCTAAGCCCATATACAAATAGCTCCTCCATAGTATACTTACAAAAAATATATCGTATCTTCGCCCTATGTCAATAGGAAAAACCAACTTTTTATTCTTCTGCATGATTTTTTGCCCGGCGACTTCAAAAAATTTTCTAAAACTTTTATTTTTTAATACGCTTTTAAGGTGTGCGCGCCATAATATAAGCACAAAGACGAGTTACATTTGTAACTTTTTCATCTAATCTCCTCCTTTGATAAAAGAGCGCGACGCGCTCTTTTATCATGTAAAGAGCATATATGCCTCCCCAAACGGATAATATCTATAAATATTTGGCTCAAACGCTTGACATTTAATTTTTTTGAGCTATAATATTAGCAATCAGATGGTTAGAGTGCTAACAATGCTAACACTTGACTGCTAAAAGGAGGCATGTATGAATTTTGAAAAATACACACGCAAAGCGGTTCAAGCCGTAAACGACGCGCGTACACTCGCGCTCGAAATGCGTCATGGTGAAATTCGCCCCGAACATCTTGCATACGCAATGCTAACGGATAAGGAGGGCTTGATTTCCACCCTTACGGAACGCATATCTCATAATAATTCCGCCTTGATCGCCGACGTCAAACGCGTTATCGACCAAATGCCCGTCATCGGAGGCAACTCCGCAGGCGAAGCATATTTCGGTAGGGATCTTACCCTAATCGTCAACGAGGCGGAAAAGCTTGCGGAAAAGGACGGCGACGAGTACGTCAGTGTAGAGCATCTGTTCTCCGCGATCCTCGCAAAATGCCCTTCCGCGCTCGAGCAAGTCTTCAAGAATTACGGCGTGACGGAAAAAACTTTCCGCGCCGAACTACAAAAAGTCAAAACCTCTCCCGTAACCGGTGACAGCCCGGAAAGTACCTTCGACGCCCTCAAAAAATACGGATACGACCTCGTGGACCGTGCGCGTCAGGGCAAGACCGACCCGGTTATCGGCAGGGACGACGAGATACGTAACGTAATAAGGATACTTTCGCGTAAGACCAAAAACAACCCCGTGCTGATAGGCGAACCCGGCGTAGGTAAAACGGCTATAGCCGAGGGACTTGCCCAACGTATCACCAAGGGCGACGTCCCGGACGGACTCAAAGATAAGCACATATTCGCCTTGGATATGGGCGCGCTTATCGCAGGCGCGAAGTACCGCGGCGAGTTCGAAGAAAGGCTCAAAGCCGTACTTAACGAAATCAAAAAACAAGAAGGGCGCACGTTGCTGTTCATAGACGAGCTACACACCATAGTAGGTGCCGGCAAGACGGAAGGCAGCATGGACGCGGGCAACTTACTCAAACCCATGTTGGCGCGCGGCGAGCTGCACTGCATAGGCGCAACCACCTTGGATGAGTACCGAAAGTATATAGAAAAGGACCCCGCACTCGAGAGAAGGTTCCAACCCGTCATGGTATCGGAGCCTACCGTGGAGGACACGATTGCCATACTCCGCGGACTCAAAGAGAGGTATGAGATCTTCCACGGCGTCAAGATACACGACCGCGCGTTGGTAGCGGCGGCGACGCTTTCGGACAGATACGTATCGGATAGGTTCCTCCCCGACAAAGCCATCGACCTTGTGGACGAGGCATGCGCCATGATACGTACCGAGATAGACTCGATGCCTACGGAAATGGACGTCATATCGCGTAAGATCATGCAACTCGAAATAGAGGAGCGTGCGCTTGCCAAAGAGTCCGACAAACTTTCGCTCGACCGCGCGGCGGCGGTAAAGAAGGAGCTTGCGGAATTGCAAGAGAAGTTCAACGGCATGAAGGCAAAGCTCGAAGAGGAAAAGAAAGAGATAGCCGCAACCCAAGCCACCAAAGCGGAAATTGACAAAGTCAACTTGGAAATAGAGCGCGCCACGCGTAATTACGACTACAACAAGGCGGCAGAGCTCCGTTACGGCAAGTTGCCCGCTTTGCAGGCAAAGCTCAAGGAAGCGGAAAAGAAATCCTCGGGCAAGAGCGCGCTACTCCGCGCCGAGGTCACCGAGGACGAAATATCCCTGATAGTTTCCAAGTGGACGGGCATACCCGTAAGCAAGCTGATGGAGAGCGAGAAGCAAAAACTTCTCAAACTGCCGGAAGAGTTGCATAAACGCGTAATAGGGCAGGACGAAGCCGTAGAGAAAGTTGCCGAAGCGATATTGCGTTCGCGTGCAGGCATTGCGGACGAGAACAGACCTATCGGTTCGTTCATGTTCTTGGGACCCACGGGCGTAGGTAAAACGGAGCTTGCCAAGACGCTTGCCGAATACCTGTTCGATGACGAACGCAACCTTATTCGTATCGATATGACCGAGTATATGGAGAAGTTCTCCGTATCGCGTTTGATAGGCGCGCCTCCGGGATACGTCGGCTACGACGAAGGCGGACAGCTTACGGAAGCGGTAAGGCGTAAACCCTACTCGGTAATACTGTTCGACGAAATAGAAAAAGCCCACCCCGACGTCTTCAATATACTGCTTCAAGTCCTCGACGACGGCAGGGTAACGGACAGCCAAGGCAGAACGGTAAACTTCAAAAACACCGTCATCATCATGACGTCGAACCTCGGTAGCTCATATATCCTTGACGGCATCAAAGACGGCAAAGTCTCGGACGAAGCCAAAGCCCAAGTGGAAAGCTTGCTCAAATCCACGTTCCGTCCCGAATTCCTCAACAGGTTGGACGACATCGTAACGTTCACTCCGCTCGATAAGGACGCAGTCAAGAGCATAGCGGATCTGTTGCTTAACAAGTTACGTGCGCGTCTGGAAAGACAGGGCTTGAAACTCGACGTCACCGAAGCCGGCAAGCAAGCGATTATCGACGGCGGATACAGCCCCGAGTTCGGTGCGCGTCCGCTCAAGAGATTTATCGAAAGCAAGGTCGAGACCGAAGTTGCTCGCGCGATACTCAAAGGCGACCTTTCCGAGGGCGACACCCTGACGGTAGACGCTCAAGACGGCAACGTCATTGTGAGATAAAATAAGAACCGCCATAACGAAACGGCAAGGGAATGTCCTCTTCCCTTGCCGTTTTTTGTTGTTAGGGCTCCCGTAAATGCGATTTAGGGAGGCATATTGCGCAATATACTCAAACTACTTGGTTATGAGCATATGGTCGTTATTTAAGTTTTTGTTGTTTTCCACGGGGACTTCGTTTTCCACGCCGAAAGCAAAGTCGCCGTCGTCGTCAATGTACAGCACGATGTTGCCGTGCCTATTGGTGCGGTAAGTGATTATGCTTCTGTCGAACAGCTTGTTCATTACGGTGGCGATCGGGTGCTTGTAGGCGGAACCGTCGTCGCACATTATTATGGCGTACTCGGCGGTGACGTAGTCGAGGAATGCTTCGGAAGAACTTGTGTCGGAACCGTGGTGCCCGACTTTGAGGAAATCGACGTCGTAAGCGGTGCCGCCGAGCTTTTCGATGAACCAAGTTTCGGTGGTGCTGCCTACCGCGTCACCGGTAAGCAGTAGCTTTCTGCCTGCCGATTCGACGGTGATGATCGGGCTCATGCCGTTACTTTCGGAGGCGTCATACTCTCCGTCGCCGTTTTCGAATCTGTCGTAGCCCGGCGCGTATACGTTGACGGTGCAATATTCGCCCGTTATGGTGTAGTCGCAACCGTCCGCGTCTATCGCAAGGTTGTGTTCGCCCGAAACCTCTTCGTTTATTCTCTTTATCAGGCTCGTGTAAGTTGCGTTTTTGGTGCAGTTATTGTAGATGACGTTTTTTACCTCGTAAGCGTCCATTACGGCGGTAAGCATGTTGTAGTGGTCGGTATCGGGATGCGTGACGATGAGGTAGTCTATATCGTCGAGCGACAACATTGCCATATAGGACAACAGTTCCGCTCTTGTGGCGGTAAGTCCGCTTGACGAGCTTCCGCCGTCTACCATTATCGTCAAACCGTCTTTGAATTCGAGAATGATGGCGTCGCCCTGTCCGACATCTACGAAATGCGCCTTGAAGACGACGTTTTCCAGTACGACGGCTTCGTTTGCGGTAATCGTGCCGCCCAAGCGAACGACGTTTGCGCTTTGCGGAGGCGCGGTGGTCGTTGAAGCGTTTTCGTCCGACGTCGACGCGCCGATCTTTTCGATGACGGCTGCCCCTACGGGACTGAATGCGAGCGCGACAAGCAAACCTAAAATTATCGCCACTACTATGAGTACGGCGAGAGTGGTTTTGTTTACGGGTAGATTTTGCATAGCGTTTTTCTTTTTTGCCATATGAATTCTCCTTAGAGATATTGTACTATACGTTCCCCGTCGAATTCAATCGAAAACGGCAAAAAATTCGGTATTGTATTTACGCGCGTTATATTATATAATAGAAGTATCTTTCCAAGGAGAAACAAAATGAAACTCGACTACAAAAAAACAATCAAAGTCGGTCTGGCGTTCGCCATCATTATGGCTTTCTGGACGGCGTACGATTACGTTATTCCGCTGTTGTTGGAAAACACCTATGGTCTTTCCAATATGATGCGCGGACTCATTATGGGACTTGACAACTTGCTTTCGTTGTTCATGCTCCCGCTGTTCGGAAAAATTTCGGATAAATCCAAATCACGCTTCGGCAGACGTACCCCGTTTATAGTAATCGGGACGGTAGTCAGCGCGATACTTATCATATTCGTTCCCGTCTCTTCCAACGCTCAGCTCAAACAGAGCTTGGCTCTTAGGGAAAAGATTACGAATACCGCCGTTGAGAACTATTCTTACACGGACGATAAGGGCGTGACCTACGACGCGGAAGCCTTGTACGGCATGCTTTACGACGCCGGCAAAGACGACTCCGACTATTGCGACAGAACTTATTTCGCAAGCAAGAACGAGGACATCAAAAATGACGAAGCCGCTTTGAAGGCGCGTTACATGAAGATAGCCCTCAACCCTTATCAAACCAACGATGACGGCAGCTACAAGCTCGACAAGAACGGCGATAAACAATATACTGAAGAGTATAGCAATTTTGTCAAAACCGGCATCAACTGCTACGCTTCCGACCAAATCAACGAAACCATTACCAAAAAACAGCCGGCTTCGCTTATCGTTTATATGATAATTTTGTTGTTTGTGCTTATCGCGATGGCAACGTTCCGTTCCCCCGCGGTTGCGTTGATGCCGGACGTTACCCCCAAACCGCTCAGATCGCAAGCAAACGCCATGATTAACCTTATGGGCGGCGTAGGCGGTGCGATAGCCTTCTTGATTTACACCATTACGCTACTGATTAACCCCACCGGATACATTGCAATATTCGTAGGCGTAGGCGTGGCGATGCTTATTCTCCTCGGGTTGTTCTTGTGGCTTGTCAACGAGAATAAACTCGTTCGTGAATGCGCCTTGCTTTGCGAGGAGTACGGCATAAGCAATGACGATGAGGACGAAGTCCCCGCCAAAAACGGCGACGACAAAGAGTTGCTTACGGCAGACCCCCAAAAAGCAAAAAAAGCAAGACTCGTTTCGCTCATACTCATACTTGCCTCCATATTTATGTGGTTTATGGGCTATAACGCCATAAGCTCCAACCTCTCCATTTACCTCACCAAGACGCTCGGACTGAGCTCGGGTATGGGCGGTATCATCTCCGGCATATCCATGGGTATTTCCGCAGTTGCGTTTATCCCGGTAGGCATACTTGCCGTCAAGATAGGCAGACGTAAGTCGATTATGCTCGGATGGGCGTTGGCTGTACTTTCGTTTATACTCATATTCTTCTTCGCGGGCGCGCCGAGCAGCTATGCGATGTATCTCTTCACGATATTCTATTTGATAGCCGGCTTCGGATTGATTATTGCCAACGTCAATACCTTCCCGATGGTTGTCGAGCTCAGCAACTCCGACACGGTGGGCAAGTATACCGGTTACTATTACGCCGCAACGATGAGCGCGCAAGCCATCGCGCCGTTTATCGCAGGTGCGATTATGGACAAGTGGGGCACAAAATACCTCTTCCTGTATTCCACGATATGCGTCATAATCTCCATAGGGCTGATGTTCTTTGTTAAGCACGGCGACAGCAAGGCGCCGCCACCCAAGAGCAAGCTCGAATACCTCGGAGCCGACGATTAGGAGCGCGATATGAGCAAAAGATTAGTACAATGTATGATAGCGTTGTTCGCGGCAATTATAGGCGCGTTGCCTATATGTACAGTGAGTTCCGCTTTCGGCAACAAAAGGGACGCGGAACCAACGGCTGCGGTAGACTTTGAATCGAACGTCAGACCGGAAGGCGAGGCACTCGACCTCACGCTTCCGACAAACGAAGAGGAAGCGATAGCTTTTGTAGCCAAGCTCTACGGCATCGCGTGCGAGAACTATCGTCAGGCGCAAAACGCCGCGTATATGGTTAAGTCGCATACGCTCATGTTGGGCACCGTGGATGTTCCCGGATACCGCTATTGCGTCAAAAACGGCGATAAGTACCATTATCTCGAATACTCATTCGTGGACGCGGACAGCACTAATTCCGCAGTCGCGGTGTTGAGCATGATAATGGGCAGCGTCGCAAGCGACAGTACCAAGTTCGCTCTTGCGCGCTACACGGACGATACCATGCAAGGCATGACGTCACGCAAGGTTGTCGTAGGCAAAACTGCATCTCGAGTAAGTCGTACCGTTCGGGAAGACGGGTCCGTCGTGTTCGATGTCGATTGGGCTACTCCCACGGAGTCAACCGAAGAAAAACCGCTCTATTGCGCGTCGCAGGACGGCGAATTTTGCCATACCGATCACACCGTCAACGCGGATACCATCAAGAGCGCAACCGTCGAATACAATGCGGAAGACAGATATTACGTTTGCACTTTCGAGTTGGATCCCGAGTTTGCTCCGCTTGCCAAAACGTTGCCGAGTCTAAAAGCGAACTCCGGCAACGACAAAGCCCATTACACTTCTTTGAAGCAAGTAATGCACGTATGGGATAACGGCTACCTCAAATATTACCGCGCCATAGACAAATGGGAAGCGGGGAGTATAGTTACTTCCACAATAGACTTCCACACGACGTACTACTATGACGAGCAACACACTGATATAGCCAACTACCAATATATGTCCGAGATGTGCCATAAATAAAAGAGGCGGCTAAACCTAAACAAAAACAAAATAACAAGGCGTTGCCTTGTTATTTTTTTAACGATTCGCGGATGGCGTCGATGATTTTTGTCGTGAGAGAATAGTAGTTCGCGCTGTTCGGAATTATCGTGTCCGGCGCGCCGACGACGAGGACGGGAGAAGTTAAAAAGTCGAAACATGCGCGCGATACGTTGGCGGCAAAGTCGTTAAGGATACTCGAACGCACCGTGCATTCCCCGGCTACTATGAGCCTGCCCGTCTTGCGCACGGAAGCGTTTAGGATGTCGTAGTCGAACGGAGTAACCGTGCGCGCGTCTATGATTTCGGCGCTTACATCGGGGAGAGCTTTGCTTGCCTCCACAGCTTTATAGAGCGCGCCGCCTATCGTCAAAATAGTAATATCGGTACCCGATTGCTTGATATCGGGAACCCCGATTGGCAATTTATAGAAGTAATCGGGCACGCCTCCCGGATGAAAAGCCTCGGTAGACGAGTAGAGTTCGCGCGATTCCGGCATGGCAACCGGAGCGTTTGCGGTAAGCGCCGAACATAGTAATCCTTTGGCGTCGTAGGGTGTGGCGGGATATATGACGATAAGCCCCGGGACCCCCGATATTATGCTGACGGGGTCTTGCGAATGCTGGGCGCCGTAGCCCTTGCCTACCGGTAGGCGCAGGGTGACTTTGAGGTCCGTTTCTCCGCCGGATAAGCCCTTCCATTTGGCTAACTGATTGATGAGTTCGTCCGCGCCGCGCGTCAGGAAGTCGGCGTAGAGAAGCTCTGTAACGACTCTTCCTCCGCACATGGCGTAACCCGTGGCGGAGCCTATAATCGAAGATTCCGAAATCGGCGCGTTGAAGAGGCGTTCATAGGGCAGAACCTTGTCGAGTTCGGTAAAAATGCCGTCTTTTGCGTCATATCCGCGCACGTCTTCGCCGTATGCGACAAGAGTTTTGTCCATTGCGAATGCGTCCTCGACGGCTTCCGCGATGGCGTCCCGATACGTTACGGCGGCGCGCGGTTTATTGCCGGTTGCGACGTATTTGTGCGGGGATTCTTGGAAGATTTCGCCGAAATTTGTATTTATCGTTATGGATTTAAGGTAGTTTTCGTCGTAAATATCGATGTTTATAGGGCTGACGGACTCGTCTGCGGCAAGCCCGAACGCCTCGGCGGTGACTGCCGAAACGCGCGAACCGATGTCGTCCAAGTCGCTTTCGGAAGCAATGCCGTTTCGGATTAGTGCCGAGCGGAAGAGGGGGATGGGATCCGATTTTAAGTGTTCTTCCACTTCGCTACGGGAGCGATAGTTTTGGTTATCGCCCAAGCTGTGCCCGGAGAACCTATACGTTGACATTACGAGTAGCGCGGGACCTTTGCCGTCCGATACGGCAAGTTTTTTTCTGTTGAAAGCGTCCGCAACCGCGAGGGGATCGGAGCCGTTCACGACTTCGGAGTGCATGGCTTCATCGTTGATGCCGAGCCCGAGCCGAGCCGGCGTGCCCATGCCGGAAGTTTCCGTATGCGTATTGCCTCCGCGCGCGTAGATGTTATCGGTTACCGCAAAAATCAGCGGCAGACCGCGACTTTCTTTCCACATCGTGCGGAATTGCTTCATGGAGGCAAAGTTCATCGCTTCGTATACCGCGCCGCAAGCCATCGCGCCGTCGCCGAGATTGGCAACCGCAACGCCGTTTTTTGCGTTGACGCGCTTGAAGAGAGCGGCTCCCGACGCAAGAGGCGCGCTACCGCCGACTATGGCGTTATTCGGATATACGCCGAATGGTAGGTAATACGCGTGCATGCTTCCGCCAAGACCGTGTTGGAATCCGGTTTTGCGCCCGAAAATTTCGGCGAACGCTCCGTAGAGGGTAAACAGTACGAGATTTTTGCGATTATCATCGGTGAAATGCGATTTTATGCCGTCCGAAACGTAAGCGCCGACATCCGTCAGCACGCGGGATAAGTCCTTTTCGCTTGCGGTTTCCGCAAATCTCAGTCCGCGCGCCAAAAGTTCGCCGTGACTGCGATGAGTACCGAATATCAAGTCGTCCGAGTTTAGGCTCAACGCTTCTCCTACGGCGACCGCCTCCTGCCCGATACATAGGTGCGCGGGACCCGAATAACGATATTCGCGTCCGCCGTATGCGCCTACATCGTGAGAGCTCGCAATAGCCGTTTCGAACTCACGGATAAGGAGCATGTCGCGGTACACGTTGAGTAGAGTATTTTGGGAGTAACCGCACTCGCTAATCGGCGTAGAATATGCGTTTACGGGAACGCGCGTTGTTTCGAGGCAATCCGATTCCATTATTCGTATAACCCTTCTTTGATGATTTCCGCGACGGTGGGATGAGGGAAAACTATTTTTTTGATACGTTCGACGTCCGTTTCGAGATCGATAAACGCCGTGGCGACGGTGACGTATTCCCCGGCATACGGACCTATGGCGGTAAAGCCCAAGAGGGTTTTGCCGTCCGCGTCGAATATGAATTTGGCAAAGCCGTCGCGCTCTTCGTTCTCGGCAACGTACCGCCCGGAGTAGGACAGAGGGAGCTTAGTTACCTTTACGGCGCGATTTTCTTTGGCGGCGGCTTGCTCTGTAAGACCTACCGAGGCAATCTCCGGCGAAGTGTACACTACGGACGGGATGACGTCATAGCGCATTTCGTCCGCTATGCCCAACATGTTGTTGACGGCGACTTCCGACTCTCTGTAAGCGGTGTGCGCAAGCGTGCTTATACCGTTTACGTCGCCTGCGGCGTATACGTTCGGCGCTCCCGCGCGCATGGCGGAATCGGTAACTATTCTGCCTCGGTCAATGTTTACGCCTATATTCTCTAAGCCCGTTCCCGTGGCGTCGGCTGCTCTTCCTACCGCGATAAGTACTTTGTCGCAATCGATGGTAGCTTCTGCGTCATCTTTTGTATATGTAACGCTTTGGGTACCTATTTTTGTAACTTTGGCACCTGAAATTATCGTTATACCCTTTTGGGCAAGTTTCTTTCGGAGTAGCGTGGCAACGTCTTCGTCCATAGAAGACAATACACGCGCACCGCCCTCCAATATGGTTACGTGCGAGCCTGCCACGGCAAAGTAAGATGCAAGTTCCGTGCCTATAACGCCACCGCCGATAACAACGAGTTCGGTAGGTAGCGCCGCGTCAAAGACTTCCGCATTGGTTACGGCGAAGCCCGATTCAAGGGCTTCTTTGGCGCCCGTTATGGGCGGAATAAACGCTTTGGAACCGATAGCCACCAACAAATTTTTGCACGATAGCATTGTATCTCCCGCGCGAACGACGATATCGCCGTCCTGCCTACCGCAAACCGTGGCGGTGCCGTCGTATATGTCAACGCCGACTTTTTTTAGTTTTGCTTTTATGCCGGCTACCAAAATTTTGACGACTTTGTTTTTGCGTGCGATAACGGTGGCGTGGTCAAGGGTTACCGTGCCGTCCGAATTGACGCCGTACTTTGTTCCGCCGAGAGCTTTTTCCAAAATTTTAGCCGAGTTCAGGAACGTTTTACTCGGTATGCAACCGGAGTTGAGGCAAACTCCGCCGAGGGCGGATTTTTCGATGAGAGCCACGCGCATACCGTGTTCGGCGGCGCGTTCCGCGCCCGAGTATCCGGCAGGACCGCCTCCGATGACGATGAGATCGTAGTTAACGCATTCCATAGGGCACCTATATTTCTAAGTATTTGAGAAGTTCCGACGGCGTATCGATAAATTCCGTCGCGCCGCATTCCGTGAGGCGTTCTTTGCTTGCGAAGCCCCAAGTGCAGAAGATACCGCGTAGCCCGGCGTTTTTTGCGCAGAGAACGTCAACCGGGCTGTCGCCCACGTAGAGGGTGTGAGCCTTTTCGGAGCCGAGCGCGCCAAGGCAGGCTTCGGGCATATTTTTTTCGGGTTTTTGGGGACGTCCGTCGATAATGCCTACGGCAACGCCGATTTTGTTGCCCCAGAATTTTTGCACGAGGTCGAGGAGCATGGGTTCCAATTTGTTGGATACGATACCCATTTTTATTCCCTTGGCGTAGAGCGCGTCGATGAGCTCGTTAATGCCCGGGTAAGGCGCGGTTTTGTCCGCCAAATGGTCCTTGTAGTAGTCCTTGAATTCCGCGTAAACCGTATCGGTGAGGTCTTTGTGTCCATCGGGCAAACCGCGGTTAACGAGCATCCGTATGCCGTCGCCGACAAAGCTACGCACTTCTTCGTAAGTACGTGCAGGGAGATTGTGCAGGGAAAGCGCGTGATTAAGCGCGGAGCGCAAATCTTCAAGAGTATCGGACAGCGTGCCGTCCATATCGAAAATTACGGTATCGTATTGCATATAACCTCTTTTGCGGCGGTGCCGCACTCGAAACATAGTACAGATATGATACCATAATTTGTTGCCGATATAAAGTATTTAACGCAAAAATGCAAGCTACGCAAAACAAAAAACGACAGAACAAAAGTACGCCGTATTTTGGGAAAGTTCATGTTGATCCTGATGTCTATAACATAAAAAAATTTGTTCATCTAATATGACATTGCATGAACAAATTGCTTAGATTATATAGTAAAAAACAGATAAATGTCAATAGATTCTATACATTTTACGGTGTTTTTGTGTAAATAATTGGTAAAGAAATGTGTTTTTATGAACATCTCATATTTTTTGTGCCTAAAAAATGCGCCTAATGTCATATTAGATGAACAAAATTTTGTGGTTAAAAAATTCTATAAGGAGAGAATTATATGGACAAAACCAACAAAAAGAACCAAAGAAC
>CAVIFU010000042.1:0-12159 GCA_963642145.1 Ruminococcus bicirculans (ex Wegman et al. 2014) | reverse complement strand
TGTATATCACCGCGCCCCACCGGGGCGTGTATTTCAGAACAGGTGTAGCACCAAGGAGCACACGACCGTTCCGATAATGCCGAGGACATAGAAAATCGATATCCACATCAGGCTTGCTTTTGCGTAATTGCGGACGGAGTCGTTTACCTTGGCGTTCTTTTTGTTGCTCCAAGCAATCAGCGCGATGATGTTTATGAGCGGTATCATCGACACAAAGAATATCCCTACCCATTGCTTAAACGTCGCTACACGTTCGGTAGGATACATGGGCACTTCCTGCGCACCCTTCTTTTTGGCGCCGATTTTGTAATCCGTGGGATAGTACGGATCGTAAGGCTTCTTGTGCTTGCGTGGTGTTGCGGGGGGAGTTTGTTTCGCCATAGTTATTCCTTATTTCAAATGATAGACCAAGCTTTCGTACGGACGAAGAGTCGCGCTCTCGGGGAACGGACGATCGTAGCCGTAGTTATGGAGTTTGAGTTCGCACTCGTTGTACGCTATCTCCGGCGGCATTTTGAAGGGTATTTCCTTATTCTTGAAGTTGCATATCACAAGTATGTGTTCGCCGTTGTAGGAGCGCTCATAGCAATAAACATCGTCGGACTTAGGGTAGAATTCGCGGAAGGTTCCGTTGCGGATAATCGGATTCCCTTTGCGGAAAGCTATTAGTTTTTGGTAATAATGGTAGATGGAGTCCTTGTCCGCAAGAGCTTCCTCAACATTGATTTCGGTATAGTTCGGATTAACCATTATCCACGGAGTGCCCGTAGTGAAGCCGGCATTTGCTTCAGCAGACCATTGCATGGGCGTGCGCGCATGGTCGCGAGCGCGCTTCAAAAACACTTTGTGTATGAGTCCTCTGAACAGCGGTTCGAAGGGTCCGAAAACGTTGCGTACGTATTTAACTACCACGTCGCGCCAATCGTCGATTGTCGGGAACGGACAGTTTGTCATCCCAATCTCTTCGCCTTGGTATACGTAAGGCGCGCCTTGCAAACAATGCAAACTCGTAGCCAACATCTTGGCTGCCTCTTTGCGATGAGTGCCGTAGTCGCCGACGTAGCGCGGAAGCGAGCGTTGCTGATCGTGGTTTTCGTAGTAAAGGCTGTTCCAACCCTTGCCGTACAAACCGTATTGCCAACGCGCCAGAACTTTCTTCATTTTTGAAAGGCGGAACTTCTTCGGAATCATCCGAGCTATCATATCGCACTCAACGTGTTCAAACGTAAATACCATATCGAGTTCTTCCCTGTCCTCGGCGGTGTAGAGCAGTCCGAGCTCCACCGTAACCCCGGGCGTTTCGCCCACCGTCATGCAGTCGTAGTTAGAAAGGACGTCCTCGTTGAGTTCATGCAAATACTCGTGGATGTGCGGACCGTGATCGAACATCTCGTCGCCGCGCGCGCCGATATGCCACTTGCCATCCGGCAGTCCCTCGACTTTGCTTATATAAGTGATAACGTCGCAACGGAAGCCGTCACAGCCCCTATCGAGCCAATATCTGACGATGCCCTTGACTTCCTCGCGCACCTTGGGATTGTCCCAATTAAGGTCGGGTTGCTTGCGCGTAAAGAGGTGCAAATACCATTCTCCCGTCGTTTCGTCATACTCCCACGCGGGACCGCCGAAACGCGACGTCCAGTTGTTCGGGGGACGTTTGCCGTCCTTGCCTCTACCCTTGCGCCAAATATAATAATCGCGATACGGATTGTCTACGGACTTACGGGACTCGCGGAACCACTCGTGTTCGTCGGACGTGTGATTGACGACAAGATCCATTATGAGCTTTATTCCGCGCGTGTGCATGCCGTCAAGCATCTCCTGCCAGTCTTCGAGCGTGCCGAATTCGTCCATGATATCGCGATAATCGGATATGTCGTAGCCGTTGTCGTCATTGGGGGATTTGTAGCAAGGAGAAAGCCACACGGCGTTGACGCCGAGGTCTTTGAGGTAGTCGAGTTTGGAAATAATACCGCGTATATCGCCTATGCCGTCTCCGTTCGAATCGCAGAAACTGCGAGGATAAATTTGGTAAATTACCGCGTCTTTGTACCAACGTGATCTTTGCATACGAAAAACCTCCTAATAATTAAAAAGCACAACAACATTACCGCACATGCGGATAGCTGTCATGCTCCATACGATTGCGTTTGCCGAGATTAGATATCCAACGAATCCAGAATCTCTTTGAGGGCTTTGGCTTCTTCCAAACTAAGGGTCATGCCCTTGCCCATCCTTTCGTGATTGGGGGACCATTCGCGGAGATCCAAGCGAGGGTCTCTATCGTTCCAGCTAACGTAATTGAGCTCTTTCGTCCAGCCTCTTGCAGAGGTGCTGAGCGTACCGCAACTTTTGGTTATTTCGAATTTAAGTTCAGCGGGCATTGTATTCTCTCCTCCGTGAGTGAATTTTATAGCCGAATTATATATTATATTTGCGCGCGCGTCAACAGTATTTACTATATATTTACTAAAAGATAATAAATATTTCCTATATAATAAAAAGCACGCCTAACGCAAGCCCGTCAAACGCAGGTCTTTGCCGGTAAGAGTTGCCATAAAGCGCAACGATTTGTCGCTCAAACGCGAGAAAACCCTTTCGCCGTACTTATCCAAAATCTGCGCTTCCGTTAGGTTCGTGGTAAACGCAATCGCTTTGCCGTGGCGCTCCGTCAGCAGGCAATAGAGGTAGTTGACGGTGACGTTTTTTAGGCAAGGCTCCGCGCCGAGGTCGTCGAGGATGAGTAAATCGGCGTCGATGAGAGGCTCCCATATCGCGCGCTTTTTGTCGAGCGGCGCGAGGTGGTAGCGGAGGAAAGCGCTGTTCATCTCGGCAGAGTTTAGGTACATCACGGAGTAGCCGCGCTTCATTACGGCGTTTGCGAGAACGCACGTCGCGTAACTTTTGCCGGTGCCTACCGGTCCGTTTATTCCCAAAATCTTAGTGCGGTTATCGGGGAATTCCCTTGCGAATTTATCGAGTATGGCGTACAGCTTTTCGTGCGAAGGTCTGTCCTCTTCCGTAAGAGCGGTAAGCGGAATCTTTTTGAAGTCGTCTATATCCGTAAGCAGCGTCGGGCAACCTTCACGCAAGCATTCGTACACGAGAGTCTTGAAGCAGGCGCACTCCTTGCCTTCTACAAAGCCCGTGTCGTTGCAAACGGAACAAAAGTAATGCGGTTCGGTATCGCTCACGGCGTGCCCGAGAGCGCGTGCGCGCTCTTCCATTTTTGCTTTTACTTCGGCAAGACGGCTTTTTGGTGCGCCGACATCGGCGTTTAGGTGACCCAAACGCGCGATTTGCATACTCAAATCCACTCTTTCGGCGTTGAGAGCGCAATATTCGTCGTCCGCTATAAGTTCTTCATACGCTCGCCTTGCGGCAAGCTCCGAGTACGTCCTTCTCGCGCTCAGTATATCGCGCGCTTTTTGTTTGTAGTCTGCCATGTTTCACCTATATGTCCACGTCGTCGGGGTTGATGTCGTCTAACCCTATGAATGCGGAAGCCACTTCTTCCGCCGTGTAATTTTGCTTGATGATTTTATCTTTGTCCGCGTCCTTTTTGCGTTCGGACAAACCGCCGTCGAGGAGCTTGCGCGCGCCTTCCGGAGTGCTTATGCCGTTTTCCTTCATGACGAGCAGAATTTTGTTGATGTAACTCATGGGGAAAGGTTTGCTCTTGGCGTAATCGGCTACCGCGAGTATCGTTTCCCGGTCGAAGCCCCAGTCTTCCATGAACGTGCGGTAGAAATCCCTATCTCGCATCGTTATGAACGGCTCCGCACCGCAACGGGCAAGAACTTCTTTTATCGCGTTGTCTATTGCCGCTTGGCGTTGCACGTAGGCGTCTATGCCTTGGGCGGTCACCACGCCGAGTTTATAGAATTTATCGACGTACACTTGCATGCCGTCCAACGTTCTGACGTTGCGCATGAAGCAGAATTTGGCAATGGCAAGCAACGCTTCTTTCTCGAAGCCCGAGGCAAGCCACGGGTTGATATACGTTTCGACGGGCATGTCGAGAGTGGCGTAGAAAGAACCTATCGTGCGAATAATCTGCTCGGCAAAGGCGCGCGTTTCGTCCTTTTTGCGGAGGTACTCGTTGGCTTCTTCCGCCGTAAGGGCTTTGACGGAATAGAGCTCGTCCATAAGGCGAACGAGGCGTTGCATACCGCCCTTACGTTTGCAGGCGCGGCAGGCCACCATAATCGCGTCCGGCTTGAAGCCCTTGTCTTGCCAGGAAACGTAGAGTTGCGCGTCCTCGACGGAGGGTTCGGAGCGCAAGCCGAGGGCGGAATAAACGTTTTTCATCTCCTCGGAATTGCGTTCGAGTTCGTCGAGCCTTGCGTTTACCGCGCGTTCGGTGGTCAATCCCTGCTTTGCCCAAGCGGCAGCCAGACCCACTACGGAAGCGGTGTTTGTCGTGCCCTTGGCGTCGCGACAGTATCTTGCTATGAGCAACATGGCGTTTTGTTCCATTTTGTAGACGCGGAGCGTTTCCACATAACGCATGACGTCCTGCTCCGGTATGATTTTCTCGGGGAAAACGCGCCTCAATTCGTCAACAAATTCGGAGTACTCCCTCGCGTTGTAGTAGACGGCTTTGGTGGTGGGCGCTTTGACGGAATTGTATACCACGCCGTTGCCGTCCGCAGTGACGGTTACCAGTCCGAGTTCCGCCCAATAGGCAAACGCCGCCGAAACTCTCTCCGCAGTCAGGCGCAACGCCAGAGAAACGGCGTCCTTTGTATTGTCTTGTCCTCTGCCTCCGAGCGCGAGCATCAGCCCGTAGAGGTAGACTTTGACGTCGACGGGGTCGGCTTCCGGCAGGTATTTAGCCAGAAACACGTTGTCGACTTGCGTATAACCTTCGCGCACGTAATCGGCGTCCAACGAACAAAAGCCCATATTACTCCTAAAATTTAATAGAATAATCCGTGAGAGGTATTGCAATATTATATTTTAAGTAGTATAATAATTTACACCGCCTCGAGGGAATTCCACGGAACGCATATAATAATAGCACAATATGCCGAGAATTTCCACTAAAATTAAGCTTGTCGGGGCGCATACAACATATGGTAGTCCGTCGCCGAACGCGACACAAGCATACAGACTTCAAAACGGAGGAGCAATATGAAACTCATCAATTTGGTATTCCAAGGCATTACCGAACGCAAAGAAACTTACGATTTTGGCAATCGCGTCGTAGGATGCTCCATGATGCAGGACGCAAACAAAACCGTACTGCGCGCGGCTCTTGCGTACGTTCTTTACGGCGAACTTCCGGAGGGCGCCAACCTTCCCGTGAGCGCGGAACTTGCGATAAGCGCGGAGGACGCCGAATACACAATCACGCGTTCTACGCAAAAAGCCGAGGACGGTACCGTGATAACGCAAGCCGACGTCAAAGATTCCGACGGTAACGTCGTTGCCGAAGGCGAAGGAGAAACCGCAACGTTCGTAGCGGAAAGAGTCGGTCTCAAAGCGGATGAATTCGACAAGTTGTTTGAAATAAATCCCGAAGCAACCGCCGCCCTTGCCGCCGACGCCGTCACGAGAGAGAGTTTCATCGCCGAAAAGCTTGCCGAGCTCGCCACGTCCGACGAAGTAATCGGCAGAGCCCGCGCGCTTGCCGACGCCGAAATGCAGATTTACAAGGAGATAGAGGAAACCGACGCCGTCACTCGCGATGAGCTCAAAGAGCAACAATTGGTCGTAGATTCCGACAGAATCGCCCTCGAAAGCCTCCGCAAAGAGATAGAAAAAGTCGGTAACGAGATCTCCTTGGCAGCCAAGTACCAAGACGAACTCACCAAATATTACGAAGCAACCGCCAAAATGGACGCCCTCAAAGCCAAGGAAGGCGAAATGAGCGCTTTGGCGGAGAAAGCCTCACGTAGCGTAGCCGCCAAAGAATTGGCGTCCGTATTCGGCAAATACTCCGATACCCAAAGCCATATCGCGGCTATGAAAGAAGAGCTTGCCGACCTGGAAGCCAAATGCAAGGAATGCGCCGACAGAGTAGAGGAAGGCAAAAAGAGCCAAGCCCTCGTGTCGGAAGAGTACATCGCCGCGGCAAAGCGCATAGAGGAACTCGGCAAAGCCTTGCGCGGTATCATCGCCGACGGTAGCGAAACGCCCTCCGGCGTCAAAATCAAGGCGACGGTCGACTCCTACTACGAGCAATACAATCAAGAAATAGCCGAGCTTACCGATAAACTCAAAAAGCTTACCGAAGAGCGCGACGCCCTCGCAAACGAATGCGCCGACCTTACCGACCGCAAACTTGCGATAAGGGATACCGCGGAATACAAAAAATCCGTTCAAAACGGCGCCATACTCGAAAACGCCATAAGCGTAGATACCGAGCACCTCAAATCGTGCGAATCGCGCATGGAAGTTTTGGAAGCCAAGAGGGTTGCTCTCATAGAAGAGAACGCCGATTACGTCGGCAAAATCAAGACCCTCAACGCCGAAGTGCGCGAACTCGGCAAGAGCATACGCGGCGAGCACAAAACGGTTGAGGAAGCCGTAAACGCCGTCGAACTCTACACCCAAAGCATATACGCCGACCACCTGTTCGTATCCGATAACGAAGTGCAGGTTGACGCCGTGGTGAAGAAGATCGAAGCCGTCGAAAAATCCAAAAACGAGTATGCCGAAAGAATAAAGAAACTCACCGCCAAACGCGACGAGGTGGACGCGCACCGCACCCGCCTTTCCATGAAACTCGATCTCCTGAACGAAAAGATGATCGAGTACATGAGCCAAAATCGTTTGCGCGATATGTCTGCCGAGATAGAATACGGCACAAGATGCCCGGTTTGCGACGGATTCGTCACTTACAAAAAGGACCTTCCGCTACGCGATACCAAACAACTTGACGACCAAATCAAAGCCGTTGCCGCCGAACTCGAAAACGATACGCGCGCTCTGATGAACGCCGAATCCGCCATAGGTCAATACAAGGCGGCGGCAACCGTCGGCACACAGTATCTGGAATCTTTGATAACCACGAGGGACGACAGACAAAAGGCTATAGACAACATTCTCAAAAAGTACAACGCAAAGAGCATACCCGAGCTGTTCGCCATGGTCAGCGCCGCCGCCGAGCGTCGCAACAAGCTCACCAAGGACATAGACGCTTACCGCGCGAAGGAAGCAGAAGCGCGCCGTTTGGGACTTGCCAACACCCTCGTAATCGACCGCATTAAGGAAATCGACGAGAAGTACCTTCCCTCCGAAAAAGCCATTGCGGAATCCCTTGCCAAACACATTGCCGTTTGCACCGAGAAGCTCAATAAGCTCAACGCCGACTTCAACGGCGAAAGCCCCTCCGAACTCCTCAAAAAGTTGCAGGTGACGGAAGCGGAATACGCACAAATAGAACATACCGTCGAAGCTAAGGACGAGCAACTTGCCAAACTCAACGCCGAGATCGCGCAAGCCTCCGACAGACTCCAAGCGCTGACCTTGCGCACCGTCCCCATCACCGTCAATGACGCGGAACTTACCTACGCAGACGTCATAACCAAGGCGTACGCCGATTATTTGCTTGCCGTTTACGCGGAAATCGACAAGGCGGAAGAGACCAAGGAAACCTGCAAGATAAGGCTCCTTGCCCTCAAGAAAGTCGTGAACGACGCTTCCGACGAGTACGACCGCAAGAATTTGTCGGCGGTTACCATGTCTACCTCCATCGGAGCCATGGAGAGCACCGCGGCGGATATTTACAGCGAATATGAAGCCAAATTCAAAGAACTCGGCATCTCCTCCAAAGAGGACGTCGACAGAATCGTTTTGGACGACGAAGAGCTCGATAAGTGCAGAGAGACCCTCTACAAGTACGACGAAGACGTAGCCGGCACCAAGGAAGCCATCAACGTCTACAACGCCGGAGTTGCCGAGCACGCCGGTTACTACGATAATTTGGAGCAAAACGTCAACGCCCTCAAAGACCTCAAACGCGAAGAAGAGGACGCAGTCGTGGCGCTCGGCAAGAACGTAATTTTGCACAATGAGATGGAAGCCAATTACGCCAAGTTACTCGAGCTTAACCGCAAACTGACCGTTTTGCAGGCGCGCAAAGAGGCTCTCGAAGAGCTCAGACCCGCCGTACAGGACGGCGCGATAATAGCGCGTGACCTTGCAAAAATCATTACCTCTCGCGCGCAATCCATAGCCAAGAACATCTCCAAGGACCGTTACGCCATAGACCTTGACGGCGACGGCAAGTACACCTTACATTCGACCGGCAAAAACAAAGTCCGTCCCGACAGACTCACCAAGGAAGAGAGCGTGATTATCCCCTATTCCGCGGCGTTCGCTTACAATGAAGTCATGGTGGCGTTGCTTGCCGGCGACATCGTCCCCGAGATAGAGATTAACGAGGCTATTTGCGATAAAGCAAGCCTTGCGCCCATCATGGAATACGCCAAGGAGCGCGACATGATAGCCATACCGAGCGATGAAACGGCATTCTTCCGCGCCGTATCCAAAATACCGCTCTAAAATCGGGCTTAGCCGAATAGTTTATGCAAAATGTGTCGTTTCGCGGCACATTTTAACTTAAAGGAGTACCATATGACGGAAGTACTTAAAGTAGAAGGATTAACCAAGGTATATCGCAGCTACAAGGGCTCGAAAACGACCGAACTCAAAGCCGTGGACAACGTTTCTTTCACCGTAAACGGCGGCGAAGTCGTGGGCTTTTTGGGACCCAACGGCGCCGGTAAATCTACAACGATCAAAATGATCACCGGGCTTGCAAGCGCGACGTCCGGCAACGTATACGTTTGCGGTCACGACATCAAAAAGGAACACGTCGAAGCCCTCAAACTCATAGGCGGCGTAATAGAGGCTCCCGACATGTACGGCTCGATGTCGGCAAAGGGCAATTTGGAATACTACGCCTCTTTGGAGGACCCCTCGCGCTTGAAGACGGACGCGGCGGACGCAAGACCTATCAAAGAAATTATCGCCGATCGCGTAAACGGCGTCCTTAAATTAGTCAGATTGTACGAGAGGCGCGATGACAAAGTCAAGACCTTCTCCATGGGCATGAAGCAACGCTTAGGCATAGCCCAAGCCCTGCTTGCGCGCCCCGAGTTGCTCGTTTTGGACGAGCCTGCCAATGGGCTCGACCCCGAGGGTATCAAGGAAATACGCGACCTCCTGCGCACTCTTGCGGCAGAATACGATATGGCTATCCTCGTCAGCTCCCATCAGCTTGCGGAAATGCAGTTGATGTGCGACAGGGCTTTGATTATCAACAAAGGCAAAATCGTCGCCGAAAAGAGCATGTCCGACTTGAACACGGACGTGGACGGCACCGTAGCCATCATAGTCAACGTGGACAGACCCGAAGACGCCGCGGAGTTCATTAAAGAGAAACTCGGCGTCAAATGCGAAGTAACGGACGGCGGCGTCAAAGTGCATGGCGCGGAAAGCTTTGTCCTTACCAAAGAACTTGTCGTGGGCGGATTCAACGTAAGCGGAGTGAGCGAAGAAAAGGTAAACCTCGAAGATTACTTCATGCGCGCCGTCAACGCCATAGAACCTACGGAAAAACAGACCGCGGAAGAATCGCACGAGGAAACCGCCGATACCGCACAAGCCGATACCGCGACCGACGAGGCGCATACGGAGGAAGGAGGCAACAACGATGTTCGCTAATCTTTATCTCGGAGAATTCAAAAAGAATTTCAGTTGGACCACGACTATAATATTCGTCGTGATTTTCGTAGTGGGAATGGCTGTCGTCACACCGCTGTTCAAAGCGTTAAACGGATTTGTGACGGATATTGCCACGCAAGACGAAATAGGATTTGTCGAAAGCGAAGATATCTACACTGAGTATTCCGTAAACGCGAGTTTGGACGCCCTAAACGCAGCTTTGGCGCAAGTTCAGAAAGAGAAAAAAGAGGAAGGTTACGACTTCTACCGCAGTGATTCCGATCTTGAAATTTACTACAAGAACGAGATTTCCAAGCTCGAATACATCAAAGAAAACAAGCTCTACGGCAAAACGCTTGCAACTTATACCGGCGGTTACGGCGTAACCGGGAGCGGTGTGAAGGGCGTAACGGACATAGCCTACATACATCAAGCTTTCGGGATTTTCTACCTGCTCGTACTCATATACGCGCTTGTCGTTGCGGCAGGAGTCTATCCCTCGGAGTATAAGGCGCGGACGGTCAAGCTGTTGTTCCTCCGCCCGATTACGCGCGATCGCGTGACTACGGCTAAACTTCTCTATGTGCTTACGAACGTTACCGTCGCATACATAGTTATGTCGCTTTCGATAGTGACGATAGGCTGCAGCGTCTTCGAGCATATGCGCGTCGATACGATATTCTCGTTTAACGGCGGCGCGTTTACCGTGCAAAACAGCTCCGCAAGCATACCTATACTTATGGCGTTATATTATATTCCCGTGGTGGTTACCGCGATAATTTCGTTTTCGTTATCCACAATGACGCGCAAAACGTCAATCGGCATAGTTATACCCATAGTCGTCAAGGCGTTGGGCACGATAATCACTTATACGGGGCTATCGCGCTTCTTCATAGCGGACGCGATGGACTTCATGCAGTACGCCGGTATTTCTACCGCCGTCACGGCAGGAGGCAACTTCTTCATAAGCTTACCGGTACTTATGGTCTACCTTGCGGGTTTACTCGCGGGGACGTACCTCTGCATAAGCAAAAAGGACGTCGCGTGATGGCAAAAAAGCGTTTCCCCGTCAAAATGTTGGCAAGGCTCGGATTGGAAGCCGGGTTGTACTTTGTGCTGACCTTCTTTATGCCTGCGCTGTCTTACGGTCCCCTACAATTCCGCGTCGGCGAAGCGTTGACGTTGCTTCCGGTCATTTTCCCGGAATCCGTCTTGGGCGTAACCCTCGGGTGCCTGCTTGCCAACGTCTTTTCTCCATACGCCTGGTACGATATGGTGTTCGGCACGCTTGCCACACTCGTGTCGGCAATTCTCACGAGAATCATCTCCAAGGCTCTTGCAAAACGCAAAATCTGGGTTAGAGCATTAGTCGGCGCCATTCCGCCCATACTCGTCAACGCAATCGTATTGCCGCTGATGTGGTACTTCACCGGTACGGATGTCGCGTATTGGGTCAATTTCGGCTTGATGCTCGCCACGCAATCGGGAACGATACTCGTTTTGGGCGTGCCGCTGGTCGTCGCGCTCTCCAAAACCAAACTCGTGTAAATCGAAGCGCAAAAAATATTCGGGAGGTCAATATGTCGCTCATCAATTTCGTACTCAAAAAGATAGTTCCGCTACCCAAAATCGGAGCGTATGACAAGTATTTGTTCATAGGTCCGCATCCGGATGACATCGAAGTCGGTGCCGGCGCAACCGTTTCGCGCCTCGTCAAGGACGGCAAAAACGTGTCGTTTTTGATTTGCACCGACGGCAAATACGGCACGGAAGAGGCTGTTTTTGACAAAGATGAGCTTGTGCGCGTCAGACAAAAAGAGTCCCTCGATTCTGCGCACGGTTTGGGCGTCAACGACGTAACGTTCCTGCCGTTCGGCGACGGCTGGGGATACGACCAAAAAGAGCTCACGATCGCCATTGCCAAAGAAATCATCCGCATTAAGCCGGACGTCGTCTTTTGTCCCGATCCGAATCTCGCGACGGAGTGCCATCCCGATCACCTGAACGTCGGCAAAGCCGCCTCCAACGCATTCATGATGTGCGCAAACGCCGGCATGGCAATGGACTTCGCCGGAGATTCTCCCGCCAATCCCAAGGCGATAGCTTACTATTATACCGATCGCCCGAACGTCTATTTCGGCACAAAAAAATCGGACGTGGAAGCCCAGCTCGACGCCCTCAAAAAGTTCCCTTCGCAATTTACTTTCACGGATAACAACAGCGGCTCCGGGGACGGAATCGCGCTATACATCCGCTTCCGATCCATCCGCTTCGGACTTAAATCTTTCAAAGGGCACGCGGACGGTTTCCGCGCCTACACCCCAACGCATACTCACTGTTGCGCAGAGCTACTATAGCCCTACGTCTTAATATACGCGCTTTGCGCGGTGATATACACGCTCGATGGGCGCGGTAAAGGATAAATTATAATATATTGGGTTTTTAACGGCGTAAATCACCCGTAAATACGGAGCACATGCT
>CAVIFU010000041.1:0-12175 GCA_963642145.1 Ruminococcus bicirculans (ex Wegman et al. 2014) | reverse complement strand
ACCGTCGCCGTAGGCGATGTATATCACCGCGCCCACCGGGCGTGTATATCACCGCAACCGCGAGGTTGCGTATATCACCGCCGTGCCAACGGCGTATATCACCGACGCCAACGGCGTTGTATATTTCCTCTTATAGGTATAAAAAATAGCAAGCCCACAACTCTTGCTACCTTTTCTAATCAAAAAATTAAAAATTTATTAAATTTTGTTTGACATACAAAATGTAATGTATTAGAATATCCGTTGTAAAAGAAGAAGCGATTCTCACCGTAAGCAAAGCAAAACGGTTCAAAACGATATAATCTATGTGCCTGCTTGATGTATGGTACGTAGCTTGTGTGAGATGTGCTTTCTTCAGGAGGGCACATTTTCTTTTACAAAACCGCCCGTAAGGGCTCAAATATATAGGAGGACACGGCTATATTTAAGGAATTACTCACTAACTCGGCAATACGAGTTCCGGAAGTAAGATTGATTGACGCGGACGGCAGTATGCTCGGTATCGTACCTACGTCCCAAGCGCAAAAGATGGCGGAGGAACGCAACTTAGACCTCGTACTCTTTTCGCCCACGGCAAATCCGCCGGTATGCAAAATACTCAATTACGGCAAATATCGCTTTGACCAAATCAAAAAGGACAAAGAGGACAAAAAGAAAGCTACCGTCCTCAAACTCAAAGAAGTCCAGCTCAGCCAAACCATAGCGGACGGCGATATGAGTATCAAAGCCAAAAAGACCAAGGAATTCTTGGAAGAGGGATGCAAGATCAAAGTATCCATTCGCATGAAGGGCAGGCAGAACGCACATCCGGAGCTATCCATACAGAAGATGAACGAATTCTTTGAAATGCTTTCGGACGTAGCCGTCAAAGAGAAGCCTCCCGTACTGGAAGGACGCAACGTAACCATGATGTTGGCGCCCATACCCACCAAAAAATAATTATCCCAATAAGGAGAAATACTATAATGCCTAAACAAAAAACCCATAGCGCAAGCAAGAAGCGCTTCAGATTTACCGCAAGCGGTCTTTTGAAGAGAAACAAACAGAACAAGAACCATATTCTTAACAAGAAAACTCGTAAACGCAAAAGAAACCTTCGCCAAGGCGCATATATCGATCAAGCCCAAGCAAAGACAATCAGCAACATGATTTACGGACAAAAGTAGGAGGCCACGGCAATGAGAATTAAAAGAGCAGTTACCGCACAAAAGAAAAAGAGAAAAATAATGAAGCAAGCCAAAGGTTACTTTGGCGCCAAGAGCAAGCTTTACCGCGTAGCGCGTGAAGCGGTTATGAAGTCCGGACAATACGCATACGTAGGCAGAAGGCTCAAAAAGAGAGATTTCCGCAGACTCTGGATCGCACGTATCAACGCCGCGGCAAGGATGAACGACCTTTCTTACTCCCGCCTCATGCACGGTCTCAAAGTTGCCGGCATAGATCTCAACCGCAAAGTTCTCGCGGATATCGCAGTTAACGATTCCGCCGCTTTCACCGCTCTTTGCGATAAGGCAAAAACCGCACTCAACTAAACGTTATGGAGCCTTCACTTATGAGGGCTCCGTTACTTAAATGCAAAGGATAACTTCTACAGACAACTCAACAGTTAAACTTGTACGTAGTCTTGCGGACAAAAAAGCGAGGCTCGCAAGTTCGTTGTTCGTAGTAGAAGGAGTCAACATCGTCGGCGATATGCCGGCGGAGGCAGTTAAGGAATTATATATCAAGGAATCTCGTTTGTCGGAGCTCATGTCCGTTGCGGACAAGCTTGGCAAGCAACCCGTAGTCGTAGCTGACATAGCCTTTGACAAAATGGCTGATACCGTTACGAGTTCCGGCATTCTGGCAGTGGCGGAGATACCGGAGGCTCGCGCCGTAAGCGGTAACCCGGTTATAGTGCTTGACGGCGTATCGGATCCCGGCAACGTAGGCACTGTCATACGTACCGCATGCGCAATGGGAATACGCGACGTAATTACGGTTAATTCGGCGGACGCATATTCGCCAAAAACCGTGCGTTCCACTATGGGCGGAATATTCCACGTAAATATAGTTCCTCTTTCTTACGCGGGCGCACGCGACGCTCTCGGAGGCTATGAGATAGCCGTTCTCGATATGGGCGGAGCCAACGTATTCGACTACGTACCGGACGGCAAAGTCGCTTTGGTAGTAGGCAGTGAAGCGCACGGCGTATCCAAGGAATTTCGCGAGGCGGCAGACAGAGTGCTTGCGATTCCGATGTACGGCGGCAAGATGGAGAGTCTTAATGCCGGAGTGAGCGCGTCGATCGCGCTTGCGACCGTCGTAAATAAACTCGGCGGAAAAATCAATTAAATTCGGAGGTAAATATGTCCGGACATTCCAAATGGGCGAACATTAAAATCAAAAAAGGCAAAACCGACGCACAAAGAGGTAGCGTCTTTACTAAAATAGGCAGAGAGATCGCGGTAGCCGTCAAGGCAGGCGGACCGGATCCTTCCAACAACTCCAAGCTACGCGACGTTATCGCCAAGGCAAAGCAAAACAACATGCCCAACGATACCATCAATCGTTCCATCAAGAAGGCAAGCGGCGAACTCGGAGCTGTCAACTACGAAGAAATCACTTACGAAGGCTACGGCGCAGGCGGCGTTGCGGTTATAGTAGAAACGCTTACCGACAACAAGAACCGTACCGCGGGCGACGTCAGACACTTATTCGATAAGTACGGCGGATCCTTGGGACAAAACGGATGCGTATCCTACATGTTCAAAAAGAAAGGCGTAATCATTGCCGACAAGAGCATGCCCGAGGACGACATTATGATGATAGCGCTTGACGCAGGCGCCGACGACATCGTATCCGATGACGACGTATACGAGATTTATACCGTACCCACCGAGGTTTACGCGGTATCCGATAAGCTCAAAGAAGCAGGCGTCAACGTGCTTTCCGCAGACGTAGACATGTTGTCCGATAACGACATAGACCCGGCGGGACACCTCCAAAGCGTACAAAAGCTCATAGATATGTTGGAGGAGCTCGACGACGTCCAAAACGTCTACCACAACGCAATTTTGCCGGAAGAACCCGAAGAGGATTAGTCTATGAGGAGGATCGCTGTTTTAACAAGCGGTGGCGACGCCCCCGGAATGAACGCGGCAATCAGAGGCGTAGTTCGTTGCGCCAACAGTTACGGTATGGAAGTGTTCGGAGTAGAGCGCGGATACGACGGCTTGATCAAAGGCAATTTAAGCCGTATGGACTCTCGTTCGGTTTCCGATACCATACATCGCGGCGGCACAATACTCAAAACGGCGCGTTGCCCGGAATTCATGACCGAAGACGGTCAAAAGAAGGGCGCCGACGTGCTTAGCGCATACGGTATAGAAGGACTTGTCGTCATAGGCGGCGACGGTTCTTTCCGCGGACTCAACGCCATTTCCGAAAAGTGCGGCGTAATAGGCATGGGTATACCGGGCACGATCGATAACGACCTCGGATATACGGATTTCACTTTGGGATTCGATACCGCCGTCAATACCGTGCTTGACGCGCTCAACAAGATTCGCGACACCATGACGTCCCACGATCGCGCATGCGTTATAGAGGTTATGGGCAGACATTGCGGCGACATCGCGCTTTACTCCGGCATAGCCGGCGGTGCGGAGAGTATAATTGTTCCCGAGCTTCCTTTCAGCGTAGAGGACATATGCGCCAAAATGCGCAAGAACGTCATCAAGGGCAAGATATCGGACATAATCGTACTTGCGGAGGGCGTATGCTCATGCGACGAGCTTGCTTCGCAAATCAAGGCAGGCACGGGCATAACCGTCAGAACCGTCAAACTCGGCTACATCCAACGCGGCGGCACTCCGTCCATGGAAGACAGGGTATTCGCTTCGCGTTGCGCGGATAGGGCGGTAACGCTTTTGCGCAACGATTGCAAGGAGTCGAGAGTAATCGGCACAAAGAACAATCAAATTATAGATATGCCCATAGCCGAAGCTCTGAGTATAGAGAAAGTCTTTAACGTAGAGATGTTGGCTATGGCAAACAGACTGTCATTTTAGAACATAAGGAGATATATATGAAGAATTTAGTCGGAGCATGCATGTTCGGTCAATCCGGCGGACCCACGTCCGTTATCAATTCGAGCGCGGCAGGCGTATTCATCGAAGCGCTTGAACAGAAGAATATCACCGCGGTATACGGCTTGGCGCACGGCATCAAAGGCATATTGAACGAAGATTTTTACGATATGAGCCAAGAGGACATCAAGGAGCTTTTGCTTTTGAAGCACACTCCGTCCTCGGACTTGGGTTCCGTCAGATACAAACTCAAAAGTGCGGACGTAGACGATACCGACTACAAGCGCATTTTGGAGGTATTCAAGAAGTACAACGTAAGGTATTTCTTTTATAACGGCGGCAACGACAGCATGGACACATGCAACAAGATAAGCAAGTATCTGCTTAGCAGCGGTTACGAATGCAACATTATCGGCGTACCCAAGACAATCGATAACGACCTTTACGGCACGGACCACTGCCCGGGATACGCGAGCGCAGCCAAATACGTAGCCACCACGCTCATGGAGATCAACCTTGACGCCAAGGTATACGACAAAGGGCAGGTAGCCGTAGTGGAGATAATGGGACGTAATGCGGGATGGCTTACCGCGGCGGCGTCGCTTGCCAATTACAAGGGCTTGGGCGCAGACCTCATCTATTTGCCGGAAGTACCTTTCTCCGTCGAGAAATTCGTTGCCGACGTCAGAAAGGTTATGGCGGCAAACAACGGCAAGTGCATAGCGTGCGTGTCCGAAGGCATCCGTGATAAAGACGGCAACTTCATCGTCGAAACGTTGTCGCAAGCCAAAGCCAAAGACGGATTCGGTCACGTCCAACTCGGCGGACTTGCGATTCAACTTGCCGACCTCATACATACCGAGTGCAACGTCAAAGTCAGGGGCATAGAATTCAGCCTTATGCAACGTTGCGGAGCGCACATTGCGTCCGGTAACGATATAGAAGAGGCGTTCAACGCCGGCAGATACGCCGTTAAAGCGGCTTGCGACGGCGAAACGGACAAGATGGTCGTATTCGAGCGCGATATGTCTTCGGGCGAATACAAGTGCGTTTACAAGCTCATGCCCGTAGAACTTGCCGCCAATACGGAGAAGAAAGTACCTCTCGATTGGATAACCGAAGACGGCACAGGACTCACCATGGACTATGTAAATTACGCGCTTCCGCTCATACAGGGAGTCAATGATTTCCCGACGGAAGACGGACTGCCTCGCTTTGCGCACTTAAAGAAAGTGCAAGCCGGCAGGAAGTAATGCGCGCCGAGCGGATTTCCAAGTCGATATTTGCGATAATAATCGCATTTGCGGTTATTATCGTCGCGTGCGCTACCGTTTGCGGATGCAAAAAGCGCAATCCGTCGGCTCCCGAGGCGAGCGTAACGAGCGTTGTGGGCGAACCCGAATACACGTTTACGCTTAGCTGGAACGCCGTAGACGGCGCGGATACTTACGCCGTGGAGTACGAGTATGAGCTCTACAAAGGCGACATTCACTCATACGAAACAAGCGCGTGTGAAGCGACGTTTACGTATATGCGCGGCGAAATCAATTACCGCGTCAGGGCGTACAGCGTTTCGGGAGACGTTGACAGCGGATTTTCGGCTTGGATGACGTATGAGTCGGAAGGCTTGACGTTAGACGCGTTGCGTTCGTTCAACGTAGACGCCGTAGACGGCAAATACCGCGTCGACGTCAATACGTTCGAGCCGATAAACTACACATACAAAGGCGAAACCAAGACCGTCAACTACTACGAATTCGACTTGATACCTCCGGATACGGAAGTCGAGGAACATGATCCCGTGGTGTATTCGCTATCGCAGATCACGGACGGATTCGATTTCAACATATCGGACATCGAAGGCGTGTGGCATTTGTATGTAAGACCGGCGAATTACGTCGAAATTAACGGGGAAAAGGATTATTCTCAGGTAAAGGAATTGTACGAACTGTACCGGGAAGCAGGGTACATCGTCATAGAAATAACGGTATAATATATGATTAGAAACGATTTAAGAAATATAGCAATAATTGCCCACGTTGACCACGGCAAGACTACGCTTGTAGACGGCATGCTCCGTCAAGGCGGAGTATTCAGAGAGAACCAAGTCGTGGAAACTTGCGTCATGGACTCCGATCCGCTCGAACGCGAGCGCGGCATAACCATACTTGCCAAGAACACGTCCTGCATGTACAAAGGAGTCAAGATAAACATAGTAGACACCCCGGGGCACGCGGACTTTTCGGGCGAAGTGGAACGCGTACTCAAAATGATTAACGGCGTAGTACTGCTTGTAGACGCATACGAGGGACCCATGCCGCAAACTCGCTTCGTGCTCCAAAAGGCGCTCGAAATGAATCACAAGGTAATAATTTGCATCAACAAGATAGATAAGCCGGACGCACGTCCCGCCGAAGTCGTCGAGGAAGTATACGAGCTCCTCATGGACTTGAACGCCACGGACGAACAACTTGACAGTCCCATCGTGTATTGTTCCGGCAGAGCCGGCACGGCGTCCTATTCTCCGGACGAGCCCGGCAAGGACTTGGCGCCGTTGTTTGAAACTATTTTGTCGCACATAGATCCGCCGTCCGGTGAGGAAGACCAACCCTTACAAGTGCTGGTATCCGCCATCGATTACAACGATTACGTAGGCAGAATAGCCATCGGCAGGATAGATCGCGGAGTTATGCACCCGAACACCGAGGTTGCCGTTTGCAATTACCACAACGACGTCGTATACAGATCCAAGATAACCAACGTATACCAATTCGAGGGACTCAATCGTAGGTCTGTGGAGTCCGCCAAAGTCGGCGACATCGTTAGTTTCAGCGGTATAGACAACGTCACCATCGGCGAAACGATTTGTAATCCCGATAACGTCGAGCCCATCAATTTCGTCAAAATATCCGAGCCGACGTTGCAGATGATATTCAGCGTCAACGACAGCCCGTTTGCGGGGAGAGAGGGCAAATTCGTCACATCGCGCCACTTACGCGGACGTTTGTACAAGGAACTTCTCAAAGACGTATCTCTCAGAGTCGAGGACGGCGAGCGCGCGGATTCGTTTATCGTATCCGGCAGAGGTGAAATTCATCTATCCATCCTTATAGAGAACATGCGTCGCGAGGGATACGAATTCCAAGTATCCACGCCCAAGGTCATCAACAAGATGATAGACGGCGTACTTTGCGAGCCTATGGAGAGATTGTTTGTAGACGTACCGGACACATGCGTAGGCACGGTCATGGAGAATATGGGCAAACGCCAAGGCGAGTTTGTCAACATGACGCCGTTCAACAGTCGCGTCAAGTTGGAGTTTGTCATCCCGGAGCGCGGACTTTTGGGATACCGCAGCGATTTCCTTACGCAAACGCGCGGCGAGGGCATAATGAATAGCGTATTTGACGGATATCAACCGATTAAGGGCACCATGCCGCGTCGTCCGTACGGCGCGCTTGTCGCGTTTGAAACGGGCGAGGCTTGCACCTACGGTTTGTTCAACGCGCAGGGCAGAGGTGTGCTGTTTATAGATCCCGGTACACCCGTATACGCCGGCATGGTGGTGGGATATTCTCCCAAGCAAGAGGACATAGCCGTCAACGTATGCAAAAAGAAGCACGTAACCAACATGCGCGCGGCGGGATCGGACGAAGCGTTGAGGCTGGAAACTCCGCGCAAATTCTCTCTTGAAGAGTGTATCGAGTTTTTGGAGCCGGACGAAATGTTGGAAGTTACGCCCAAGAGCTTGCGTATTCGCAAAAACATATTATCTCACGAAGAGCGCATGCGCGCAGTCATGAAGGAACGCAGAGGATAGGAGGCACCTTATGGAAAAGATCATCAATGAACTCAAAGCATTTTTTGCCGAAGGCTACAACATGTATTACGTTATAGCAGGAGCCGTGGTACTTGTGGCGCTGATTATAGTTATCGTTGCGTGCTCGGTCAAGGCTAAACGCAAAAAGGCGGCGTCCGAGGACGTAACGGCAGAACCCGTTTCCGAGGCTAACGAAGAGAAAGAAGATACCCAAGCCGCAGACAGCGTACCCTCAGAGTTATCCGACTATGCCGGGGAGCCCGAAGTGGATTATCCGGACGGCACGATAGACGTAGACCGCTTAGAAGTTTATTCCGATGATTTCCGTGAGCCTGCCGGCGAAGCCGTCGTTACCAAAACGCCGGTGCGTTCCAATTCCGGCGCCGAGTCGGTGGTGATGTCCCCGGTCGAAGCCAAGGAAAAGCCTGCCAAAAAGGTTGCAGAGCCCGAACCCGAGCATGTCGCGGCGGAGAAAGAGAGCGATTTCAACAAAGATTATATCTTTGTCAACGAACCCGTAAGGCGTCCCGGAACGATACAGATATACAAGGATGCCGGCGGCAAATTCCGTTTCAGGATGAAGTCGCACAACGGTGAAACGGTAGGGCACTCCCAAGGATACACCACGAAGTCGTCATGCAAAGCCGGCGTCAACGCCGTAATTAACGCGTCCAAGACGGCAATCGTTGCCGATACAACCAAAGACGACAAATATACGCCCACGATAGGCAGAGCGGCGTTTGAGGTATATCGTGATTCCGAGCGCAAATTCCGTTTCCGTCTGACGGCAGCCAACGCGTCCAACATTTTGGCGTCGCAGGGATACACGAGCAAGGCAAACTGCATCAACGGCATCGAGGGTATACGCCGCATTGCGGAGTTACACAAGGTAGTAGACGACACCGTCGTCAAATAGAGGTAGACCTAAATCCCGGGCTTTACCCCCGGGATTTTTCAAATAAAGGAATCTTTATGCCTCCAAGGTGAAATTGACTATTGACTTAAAAATCATTTTGAGTTATATTGTAGATGGAAGAAATTAACGCGCTTAGTTATCGATAGCCGACTAAGCGATAAGGAAATAAGAATGGAAAAAATAGCGATAATCGATTTAGGTAGCAACTCGGCAAGATTGGTGATAGCAGAGATAATGTCGGGCGGCTATTTTATGGTAGTAGACGAGCTCAAAGAGCCTGTCAGGTTGGCACAGGATATGGAAACGGACGGTTTCCTACGTCCCATACGTATAGCGCAGACGATCAAGACTCTCAAAATGTTCCGTACTTTGTATGAGAGCCACGGCGTCACGCGCGTATTTGCATATGCGACGGCGGCTGTACGCAGGGCAAAGAACCAAAAATCTTTCATAGACGAAGTACAAGGCGCATGCGGCATAAGACTGCAAGTCATTTCGCAGGAAGAAGAAGCGACGTTTGTATATCAAGGCGTAATCAACTCCATGGATATACCCAAGGGTTTGATAGTGGATATCGGCGGCGGATCCGTCAAGATGATCTACTACAACAGGAGAGTAATGCTTGCGCAGGACACGTTGCCGTTCGGAGCCGTCACGCTTTCGGAGAAATTTGCCAAAGTCGGCACGCCGGAAGAGTGCGAGGACGCCATTGTCGCGTACGTAACCGAGCACCTCGAACAAATACCGTGGCTCAAAGAATTGGATCCCGAAACGCAGCTTATAGGCGTAGGGGGTTCTATTCGCAACCTTGGCAAAATCAGTCGCAAGCTCAAACGTTATCCCATGGATATGGCGCACAACTACCATATTCCGTTTACGGAGTTCAACACGATATACGATACGATCAAGCCTCTCGCGCCCGAGAAGCTCATGCGCGTCAAGGGACTTACCAGCGCGCGTGCGGATATATTCCCGGCGGCATTGGCTGTTATCGAAGCTATACGCAAGTATACGAATTTTGAAGAGATCATCATCGGCGGAGCCGGACTTAGGGAAGGCGCCATGTTCCGTTACGCCTGCCCGAGCATTTCGGAGAAGCCTATTAGCGACGTTTTGGGACACAGCATCTATACGCTGCTACATCACTTTGACCTCAATATTCAGCATGCCGAGCACGTATTCGATCTTTCCATGCAACTGTTCAGACAGCTCAAAGTCATACACAAGTTGCCCAGATCCTACGTCAAAGTGTTACGCGTAGGCGCCATGCTTCACGATGTCGGACAGAGTCTCAAATTCTATGATCACCACAAGCATTCGATGTACATAATCATCAATAGCAACATGTACGGCATCCCCCAAAAGGACCTTATCATGGCAGGACTTGTGGCGGCGTTGCACTACAAAGACGGTCTTGATCAGCTTGACGCTCACAAATATATAGAGTTGCTTTCGGAGGAAGAAATTGCCGCCGTGCGCAAACTCGGAGTAATAGTTAGGATTGCGGAGAGCTTCGACAGGAGCTGCGGAGGAGTCATTACAGGGCTTTCATGCGACGTATTGGGCGATTCCGTCATACTCAAAACCAAAGCGCAAGGCGACTGCACCTTAGAGATTAAGGACGCACTCAACGCTTTGCCGGAATTCAAGAGCGCGTTCAAAAAGAACCTCGAGATACTCTGATGCGAGTCTTATTAGCTTCCAAATCACCACGTCGGCACGAGCTTCTCAGGACGCTCGTGCCTACTTTTAACATAGAAACGTACCCTTCCGACGAGCAGTACATAGGCAAGAGTCCGGAAGAGACCGTTACGGAGATAGCTCGGCGTAAGCTCATGGCGGTACCGTCCCCGGAGCGTTACGACGTAGTTATAGCGTGCGATACGCTTGTCTACAAAGACGGCAAGTATTACGGCAAACCGCGCGATTATGCGGACGCGGTGCGTATGCTTACGGAGTTGGAGGGCAAAACGCATATAGTCGTATCGGGCTTGTGGGTATGGCATTCGGGGACGGCTGAGCACGTAGCCGTCCGATCGACGGTTACCTTCAAGAGTATGACTCATGCGGAAATAGAAGAGTACCTTCAAACGCATTATTGCTTGGACAAAGCCGGCGCATACGCCGTACAGGACGGCATTGTCGTGGACAAAATAGACGGCAGTTACAATAACGTAATGGGGCTTCCCACAGAGGCTCTTACCCAAATACTTAACGCAATAGGTTGTACAAATGCATAAGCGCAAATACGTTTTAGATCTCGGCACAACGAACGTTTCGCTTTACGGAGCGGGACTACTTCTCAGACAACCCGACGTGGCTGTCGTCAGGCGTGGCAACGGAATAGAGCTTGTTTGCGCCGGTAACGATGCGATCGCTCTCGGCGAGTTACCCGAGGGTTGCTCTTTTATACGCCCGGTAGAGGGCGGAACGGTCGTACACGCAGACGTAACGGGCAAGATGCTGTCGCATTATTTCGATTCGCTTATTCCGCGCAATATACTTAGTCCCGTTGAGTTATACGTACTCATCCCGGTAGGGCTATCCATTACCGAGAGGGAGAACGTAGAATACGCCGTCACGCGCACGGGATTCAAGGACGTAACTCTTATAGAGAGCGTATTCGGATTGTTGCCGTTCTTGCCGAGCGGCGACAGCGCGGTAGTGATACTCGGAGGCGGCAGTACGGAAGTCGGCGTTTTGAATGAGAAAGGCATAATCAACGCATGCTCTGTAAATTTAGCCGGCGACGTGCTTGACGAAAAGATAGCCGACGCGGTATCCGAGACATACAATCTACACATATCTCTTACCATGGCGCGCAAGCTAAAAGAGAGCATAGGCAGTTTGTTCAAAAACGACGCTTCCGTAGCGGACGTAACCGGGCGCGACGAGTTGGACGGCAGACTCAAAACCGTCGAGGTATCCGCCGAATCCATCCGCAAACCCATAGTCGAGTGCTATCGTCGCATAGCCGAGCTTATCGAAAGCGTACTTACCGGCGTGCCGTATGCAGGGCTTGCCGATATAGCCGAGAACGGCTTATTTGTAGCCGGCGGCGGAGCCGGCATCCGCGGACTTACCGATTACCTCGGCAAATACCTCAAACTCCCCGTCCACATTATAGAAGACCCCGAAACCGCCGTTATTCGCGGCGCGAGCGCGCTTATTGCAGATGAGAGTGGTAAATATGCCTCAATTCTCTCGCATATTAGATAAAGCTAAGTGCGTTAAACTTACCAACCGTTTATAGCGATATATACACGCCCGGTGGGCGCGGTGATATACGCGCTTGCGCGCGGTGATATACACGTCACTTCGTGTCGCGGTGATATACATCGCCGTTGGCGACGGTAAAGGATTCTTGAA
>CAVIFU010000040.1:6601-13389 GCA_963642145.1 Ruminococcus bicirculans (ex Wegman et al. 2014) | reverse complement strand
CGGTTGCAGCAATCTGACGAGCATAACAGTACCCGCCGGCGTGACGAGTATCGGCGATAAAGCGTTCTCCGGTTGTAGTAGTCTGACGAGTATAACGATCCCGGATAGCGTGACTAGTATCGGCAATGATGCGTTCTACAATTGTAGCAGTCTAACGAGTATGACGATCCCCGCCGGCGTAACAAGCATACCATCTTATGCGTTCTACGGTTGCAGCAATCTGACGAGCATAACAGTACCCGCCGGCGTGACGAGTATCGGCAATTCTGCGTTCTTCGATTGTAGTAGTCTGACGAGCATAGTCATCCCCGACAGCGTAACGAGTATCGGCGCTAAAGCGTTCGGCTGGTGCGGAAGTCTAACGAGCATAGTCATACCCGATGGCGTAACGAGTATCGACCGGTATACGTTCTGGATTTGCCGCAGTCTGACGAGCATAACTATAGGTAACAGCGTAACGAGTATCGACTGGTCTGCGTTCGATGGTTGCAACAACTTTACTAGCATAACTATAGGTAACAGTGTGACGAGTATCGGCTCTTCTGCGTTCTCCGATTGCCGCAGTCTGACGAGCGTGACATTCGGCGAAAACAGTCAATTAACAAGTATCGGCTCTTCTGCGTTCTCCGGTTGTAGCGATCTGATGAGAATAATAATCCCCGATAGTGTGATAAGTATCGGCTCTTCTGCGTTCGAGTATTGTAACAGTCTTTATGAAGTAATAAATAATAGCGATCTACCTATTGAATTAGGCTCTGACGCTTATGGTAGAGTTGCACAATATGCAAAAGTTCTTGTAAGTAAAGACGGAAGTAAAACGTATAAAAACGGAGAATTTACTTATGTTGACACTGTCGACGGCTTCCGCTTCGGTTTAGAAAGCGGTAAATACACATTGTACGCTTACATCGGGAACGAAGAAGAGATTACTCTGCCCGAGGATATCAACGGTAACTCGTATGAGATTTATCGATTCCGTGGCGGACGAAAAGTAATCATACCTTCTACGCTTACAAGCATCGGCTCATATGCGTTCTCCGGTTGCAGCAGTCTAACGAGCATAACGATCCCCGAGGGCGTAACGAGTATCGGAGGTTGGGCGTTCTCCTATTGCAGCAGTCTCACGAGCATAACCATACCCGACAGCGTGACGAGTATCGGCGATTATGCGTTCGAGGGTTGCCGCAGTCTAACGAGCATAACAATACCGGATAGCGTAACGAGTATCGGCGATTATGCGTTCGATCAGTGCCGCAGTTTGACGAGCGTTACCATCCCCGACAGCGTGACGAGTATCGGCTCTTATGCGTTCGATGGTACCGCATACTATAACGATACGAATAATTGGGAAGACGGATGTCTATACATAGGCAATGCTTTAATTGCCGTTGACAAAGAAACAGAATATATGCTGTCGGATCGTAAGATTTCTTGCGTTGCGAGAGGTGCGTCGTTTAATGAATGCTATCTCTTAAAGCAAGCGGTTGTTTCGGGAGCGAGCGTCGGATCTTCTCGAAATCCTTTGTCAAAGACGACGAATATCGAAACGCTTGTTTTGCAGGATTTGCCTTCATGGTACTCACGAATATACTACTGCTGGGGAAATTCTGCCGACAGTTTGCCGCTTACGCTTAAAAACGTCGTGCTCTTATCCGATTGCGACGTTGTGAGCGCGAATTATTTCGAAGGTATTACCGGCGTGCGTATTTTCGTAGACAAGGCGAAAGAAGAATGCCCGTGGGATGAACAATACAAAGGCTGGAATAACGGTAACAAAGTTTTCTATAAGGGCGAATGGTCGCGGGTCATTTGGCGCGAAGCTTCGGGAGAAATAATCGACGTAGATTATTACACCGAATCCGAAGTCATCAAACCGCCGGTTGTACAGATTCCCGAAAGCGGAGAAGAAAAATATAGATTTATCGGATGGGATATCGACGGAGACGGCATTGCGGACAGCCTCCCCGCTACGTTGATGAGCGGTATCGACGCAAAAGCGGTAATTATCGGAGAAGACGCGCGGTATTTAGTTGAATTTATAGACAAAGACGGCGTTACGGTGATATCTTCCTATCAATCCGCCTATAATGAAGAAGTAATTCTTCCCGATGATCCGACCAAAACGGGCTACACCTTCCTTGGATGGAAAAATTACGTCGCGGGCATGCTTGTTATGCGCGATATACGTTTCTACGCCGAATGGGAACATATCGGAGGTGCGCATAGTTACGTTGATAGCGTAATAGATCCTACTTGCACGGAGCAGGGATATACCTTGCATACGTGTTCCGTTTGCGGAGAAGCATATAAGGATAATTTCGTAAACGCCAAAGGACATACTTTCGGAGAATGGACGATAGACGTTGCGCCTAACTGTAAGCAGGAAGGTTCGAGATATCGTACCTGTTCCGTCTGCGAAGAAGCGGAAACGGCGGAATTGCCTCGCACCGGGCACAACTTTACGTCGTACGTTACAAAAGACGCGACTTGTACCGAAACAGGCGAAATGACCTACGAATGTAGCGTTTGCCACGAAAAATATATCGAGGAAATTCCGTTGTCGGCACACAAATACAAGAAAGTAAAGACCTCGTTGTCGTTTATTAAGAAGCTGATAAAAGAATTTTTCAGATTGGTTTTCGGCTTTGAGGGGAAGGGCGCATATTACTATGAATGTGAATATTGCGGAGCCCTTATGTCTGCCGACGAAAGCATGCTGGTAGGCACGGCGAGCGTTCAATCTAAATGTTCGCACCAAGCCGGAGAATGGGAAACGACCATCGCTCCGTCTTGCATTGACGGAATCGAAGCCCTTAAATGCGCTTTATGCGGAGATACCCTTGAGATGCGAGCGATTACCGCGACCGGAGAACACGTTTACGGCGAGTGGTATGAAGTAAATACTCCCGATTGTACGAATATGGGGTTGAAGCGTAGGGATTGCGAAAATTGCGACCATTACGAAACGGATACTATCGCGGCACTCGGACATACCGAAGTAATAGACGAGGCTGTAGCGGCAACGTGCACTACAAAAGGTAAGACCCAAGGCAAGCATTGTTCGGTATGTAACGAAGTACTCGTTGCGCAGGAAGAAACGCCTGCACTCGGACATAGGTACGGGGAGTGGCAGATATCTACCGAGCCGACGTATGATACCGAAGGCGTAGAAACTCGAGTTTGCTCTCATTGCGAAAAGAAAGAGACGCGTAGCGTTCCGAAATTGAGCCAAGGACCTTTGGTGTTCAAGGAAAAGGTCGCGGCGATTTCCGAAATAACGGGCGAAGAGAGGTTTAACGCAATTAAGGAAGCTATATCGTATTACGCAACGCTTACCGAAGAAGAAAAAGCGCGCGCAAGCGAAGACTACGAGGCTCTGGTCGCGGAGATTGACGGATATAACGAAGAAGTCACCGCGATTAACGACGAGCATAGAAATGCGGTAAGCGACGCGGTATATGCGTTTGCGGCGTCGATGAGCGTATTTGCGGCGCTACTGTACATTTTGAAGAGAAAGTTGTTCTAAGGGAGGCAGTCGGAATGAAAAAGCGTATAGCAATTATCACTGTAGTTATTATCTTGGCGGTTAGTTCGATATTTGTGACCGCTTGTAATAAAAAAGAAACGCAAGACGTGTACGCAACGCTTAACACGCTTACTGCCAAAGAATACGCCAACGCAACCGTAAACGTAACCACGGCTAAGCAAGGACACACGCTTAAAGACACGTACGTAATAAGCACGAGCGACGGACAATCGACGATTTCGTACACGATAGAAGAACTCAATACGTTTGACCTTGCTTCCGGGAGCGTTCCCGAAAATTACAAAACCGTTAAAACCGGCGCTGCAAAGGTCAAAGACGGCAAAGTGACGGAAATAAACGGCGACGCAGTGAGCGCTGAGTTTGAAAAAATAGGCGCAAACGTATTTGTGTTCAAGCAGGAATATTTTTCTAACGTGGTAGAAACGACAGATAATAGCGGCAATAATGTTTTTAGAGCCGATATTACCGATACGGCGGCATTTATGCAGTCAACAGAGGTGCGTAACAATGCAAAAATCGTAGTCAAATATAACAAAACCACGATGGCGCTTATGAGTATCGAAATCTCTTATTCTACTCAATCCGCAACAAGCGTGGAGGCGTCCTACACCTATAACTAACTTGTTGTCGGATAAGTCAGGAAAAACATACATTATCGAATTTCTCGAAATGTAACTCGATAAAAATCCATGCGTAAAAACAACATTTTGTTTTTACGCATGGATTTTGCCGAAAATTAACCCACTATTTTAACAATTAAACTCAAAAATAGAAAAAATGCTTTACAAATCGGAGATTTATGCTTATAATATTTAAGCATTTCGCTTTTAAGCGTAATCCTTGCTCCGAGAGGAGCCATAAGTCCAGAAGGAGGTATACTATCATGAACAAATACCAATTGTTATTCATTATCGATAACGGTATTGACGACGAGGCTAAAGACGCGGTGGTCGATAAATTCACCGGCCTTATCGAAACCCTCGGCGGATCGGTCAGCACGGTTGACAAATGGGGCACCCGCAAGTATGCGTATCCCATCAACTACAAGACCGAGGGATACTATGTTCTTGTCCAATTCGAGGCAGATCCCACCGTTCCCGCAGAAATCGACAGACAAATGCGTATCAATGATAACGTCGTTCGTCAGTTGATAACCAAAGCTTGCTAATCGGAGGCAATATGAACAAGGTTATACTTATCGGCAATCTTACCAAAGATCCCGAACAACAGTACACGCCCTCCAATATCGCAGTTTGCAGATTCACCGTTGCCGTAAATCGCTCTTACAGCTCCGCCGACGGTAGCAAGCAAACCGATTTCCTCCCCGTAGTTTGCTGGAGGAATACCGCGGAGAACTGCGCCAAACACCTCAAAAAAGGTAGCAAAGTAGGCGTATGCGGATCCGTACAAACCCGTACCTACGACGACCGCGACGGCGTCAGAAGATATGTTACGGAAATCGTGGCTGACGAGGTACAATTCCTCTCTACGCGCAGTGAAGACGGCAGAGAAGATCTTGCCGACATTCCGGAAGTGCAGCATCAGAGGAGACCCAGGGTAGAAGACGCTCGCCCCATCGGTTCGGACGACGACGATCTCCCGTTCTAATTATAAAGGAGTTAAAAAATGGATAAGAAAGATGTTAGACCCGCTCGCCCCCAAGGCGGAAAGCGCGCGCCCAAAAAGAAAGTATGTCCTTTTTGCGTAAACAAGGTTGACGAAATAGATTACATCGCTCTCGTAAAAGAGATGGAAAAGACCGCCGACCGTACCACCAAGGACGGAGAAAAACGTACCCGTTACATCGCAGAGAAAGGCAAGATCCTTCCTCGCAGAATGAGCGGCGTTTGCGTTAAGCACCAAAGAGCCCTTGCAACGGCAATCAAAAGAGCAAGATTCATGGCTCTGCTTCCCTACAAGGCAGATTAGTTATTTGTAAATCAAAGAACGGGCTGCTCGGCAGTCCGTTTTTTTGCTGTACCGCAAGGTACCATAGAGGATTGGATGAAAAAGTCAGTAGCTATTATTTTGACGGCGGTTATTGTATTGACCGTCGCGTTTACGCTAACCGCGTGCAAAGACAACGGAAAACCCGTAGAAGGAGTCAACTTCATAGCGCACCGCGGATTCAGCTCCGAACAACTCGACAATACCGCGGAGGCGTACTCCGCTGCCGCGGAAAAAGGATTCTACGGCATAGAAACCGATATCCGCTTCACGTCCGACGGGTATATCGTGTGCTCCCACGACGCGGGGCCTCTCGGACACCTGCTAACGCCCATCGTCGACCATACTTTGGAAGAACTGTTGGCGCTAACGCTCGAAAAAGACGGCAAAAAGGGCAAACTTTGCACCTTCCGCGAGTACCTCGAGATATGTAAATCCGGCGACAAGCAAGCCATCGTCGAACTCAAAACGGAGCTCAACGAAGAGCAAGCCGCATCCGTGATACAAGCCGTAGACGAATACTATTCGCGCGATAAGGTCACCTTTATATCTTTCCACATAGACGCTTTGCGCCTCATGTGCCGGTTGGCGCCCGAGTGCTCCGGGCAGATACTCTTCATGGAGAACGTACTGCTTGCTCGATACCTAAACGGCAAGTACGGCGAGACCACGTTCGACGTTTCGGCAAGCAAAGCCATCATGACGCGCGCAAAAATCAACAAAATACACAAAATGGGACTTAAAGTAGGAGTTTGGACGGTCAACGAGAGGAGCGACGCGCAGAAGTTCGCAAAGTACGGCGCGGATTTCATTACGTCCAACTACTATTACGGCGCATAGTTAAGGCGGTGTAAATATATCGACGCAACAAAACCGGTTTATTCCAAGTATCTCCGATAAATGAATATACCCAAAAACGGAAAAACAACTTGAAATTAACCAATAGAAGCATACCACGGAATAAAAAACCGATAGCAGGTTCTTTACATTCCGTGGTATGTTTTTTGTAGACGACGTAAATACGGATACATATACCGAGTGGACGAAGACGAGACAGAATAAGTACAAGAGTATGAAACGCGCAATGTTCGGAGGCGTATAGCGGGCAGATTTACGTCGCCCGAAGTAGAATATAAATTATACTTTCAAAGCGAAAATAAATAAATTCAGCGGAAAACATACTTTTTCGGGCGACGTAAATATCATACAAGAGTATGAAACGCGCAATGTTCGGGGGTAGAGAGTGGGTAGATTTTTTGCGAAAACGGAGCGTAGGCGTACTGACGTACGGTAG
>CAVIFU010000040.1:0-6548 GCA_963642145.1 Ruminococcus bicirculans (ex Wegman et al. 2014) | reverse complement strand
AGAGAAAAGAAGAAAATTCGGAGGGAAAATCATTTCTTTCGGGCGACGTAAATATGCCCACTATACACCCCCGAACGCTTGACACGCGTGTATATTTATTATATAATGGGCAGTGTATGCCACACAAGCAGTGTATACCACACAACCGGTTAAAAATATCACTTATATAGGAGAAGCAATATGAAAAGAACTTATCAACCCAAGAAAAGACAAAGAAGCAAAGTCCACGGTTTCCGTCAAAGAATGAGCACTAAGAACGGCAGACGCGTACTTTCCCGTCGTCGCAGAAAGGGCAGAGCTCAACTTTCCGCTTAATGCAAAGAGTCTACCGGCTGACAAAAAACGCCAGCTTCGGGTATGTATACCGCAAAGGCGAGACCGTCGGAGGAAAACTGGCGGTACTCGCATACGTACCTGCCAAGTGCACCAAAGTGGGCGTCAGCGTTAGCAAAAAGGTAGGCAAAAGCGTTGTCAGAAGCTTAGTCAAAAGACGGATTAACGAAAATTTCGCAACGCTCATTCCGACGATTGTCGGGAGCTACAATTACGTCGTAGTCGCCAAGGAACCGATAGCTGTCGCGAGTTATGCGGAGATAGGTTCGGAACTCCGCGCCTTGCTTACCAAGGCGGGACACATTAAATCCGATGTGTAAACAAGTTTGCAAGGCAATGATTGTCTTGTACAAAAAAACGCTTTCGCCGATAGTCGGCAGAGATTGTATTTTCACTCCGACATGTTCGGCTTACACGTTAGACGCTATCAATAAGTACGGCGTATTTTTGGGGATAATTAAAGGCGCTTGCAGAATTATTAGATGTAATCCGTTCAATCGCGGGGGTTTTGACCCCGTAAAAGAAAATCTGAGAGGATCCGCCAAATGGACTTTATGAGTCTTGCCACAGAACTCAATTTTATGGGCAAATTCGTGTACAACGTGTTGTACAAGTGGGTTTTGTCTTGGGGTGGCAGTTATACCGTAATAGGTGCTTTCGGCATAACGGTTATACTGTTTACCTTGTTTTTGAAGCTAATCACATCGCCGCTCGACGTATGGCAAAAACTCCTTGCTCGCAGTAACGCGAGAAAAATGGAGATAATGAAGCCCGAACTCGATAAAGTTACCAAAAATTGTGGCGAGGACAAGCAACTCCTCATGCAAAAACAACGTGAGGTTTACGCAAAATATAAGTACAGCCCGTTCAAATCGTGCTTGCCGACGCTCATAACGCTCGTGGTGTTCATGGTAGTATTTACGGGATTCAACTCTTCCGTCAAGTACCACAACGCCGTGGTGTTCGATAGCTTGCACACGACTTACGAAACGACTTACTCCCAAACGTACAACGCCGAAATAGCTGCCGGCACCTCCGCCCAAGACGCGCAAACCAAAGCGACGGAAGCCGCGGAGCAAGCGGTAGTCAACGAATATGTCCCGGAAAAGTTCTTCCTGACCAAGAACATATTTATGCCCGATACTTGGAAAAATCCCATACCCGACGCAAGCACTTACGCCGGTAGCGGCATGGGCAAGCTCGGCATAACCGACGTGGACAAAACAGAGTACGAAAAAGTCATGAAGCCCATCATGGCTAAGTACAATTACACATCAAAAGGCAAAAAAGCTTGGAACGGATACCTTATTCTTCCCATTCTCGTAGCGGCGCTCAGCGTGCTTTCGAGTAAGCTCGTCAAATCGCCGGAGCAACCGCAAGTAGCCGGTCAGACGGAAGAACAAGTCAAGGCGCAACAGTCGCAAATGAAAATGATGCAGTACATGATGCCGGTAATCATGGGCGTGTTCTCATTGTTTTACAGTGCGGCGTTCTCGCTGTATATGTTCATAAGCAGCTTGTTTACGCTGACTCTCAACCTCGTCTGGAATATCGTCCAGAAGAGGGTCGACGCCAAAGAACGCGACCACAGAATGAGCGTAACACTCAAAAAGAAATAGAAGGAGCTAATATGCAATCATACACTTACGAGGGGGCAACCATAGAAGAAGCCGTCGAACGCGGACTCGAAGAGCTCGGTCTCGATAGGGACGGCGTGGACGTGGAAGTCAAAAGCAGGGGAGGGTTTTTTGCTAAACCCACCGTTGTTCTTACGCCCAAAGAAGCTCCCGTAACGACAGCCGAAGCCGAGGAAGCCAAAAAGGACACCGACGTAGAGGATCAAACGGAAACGCATAGCAAGCGCAAACCCACGGAAGCCGAACTTGTTCGCGCGGAAGAAAGAGTAAGGACGTTCATCACCGCGCTCATAGGCAACATGGGCTTGAATTGCAGTGTAAGCGTTGCGCGCGACGGCGAGGACATATCCGTAAACATAGAGGGCGACGACGCAGGCTCCGTGATAGGCTATCGCGGAGAGACGTTGGACGCGGTACAATATGTTACCTTGTGGATAGCCAACGAGCACGGCAGGGACTTTGTGAGAGTCTCCGTAGACGCCGAGAACTACCGCCAAAAACGCAAAGAAGTGCTTACGGCTCTTGCCGAACGCTTGGCGCACAAGTGCCACAAAACAGGGCGCAGAGTGTCGCTCGAACCCATGAATCCGTTTGAGAGGCGCGTGATACACACAGCGCTCCAAGACGATAAGTTCGTACGTACCGAGTCCGAGGGCGAAGGCAGATTCCGCCATGTGGTTATCATCCCGAAAGATGAAGATACGGAACGCAAACCGCGCGAAAAGGTAGCCGAAACTCCAGAAATGACCTACGGAACGAGTTTCAAATTCCGTCATAAAGGCGCGGTTAAAACCAAGACTTACGGCGCGCCCAAAAAGAGACCTTACTAAATGGACTCCGCAATAGTCGCAATAGCCACGCCGTGCGAAAAAGGCTCTGCAGTCGGCGTAATCAGGATGTCCGGCGAGGGCGCCTTGAGGATAGCAAAGCAGATGTTTTGCGCTCGGGGCTTCGACTCAGACAACATAGAGCCGTACAGGATGTACCTCGGCACGGTCAATACGGAAAGATTCTCCGATAAGGCGTTTTGCATGTACTGCAAGGCGCCTAAATCATATACAGGTGAAGACGTTATCGAGTTCCAAGCCCACGGCGGAAAGGTGATTTTGGACGGCATTTTGCGCGAATGCGTCAAGCTCGGCGCGCGCCCTGCCGAACCCGGGGAATTTACCAAGCGCGCTTACCTTAACGGTAAACTCGACCTTGCGGAAGCGGAGGGTATCCAAGACATGATAACCGCGACTTCCGAAGCTGCCGCCAACCAAGCATATCGCCTGATGACGGGAGAAGTGAGTCGTGGCATAGAACTTGCCAAAGAAGACCTTTTGAGCGCGTCTGCCGAGCTCGAATGCGCCCTTGATTATCCCGAGGAAATCGGCGAAGACGCCGCGGAACCTACCGCGGAGTACCTCCGAAGCGCGCATGCGCGACTGACGGAATTATACAAGGCTTCTTTGGACGCGCGCGTTACGCGCGAGGGGCTTTCAGTTGTGCTTGCGGGGCTAACCAACGTCGGTAAATCGAGCGTGATGAACGCTCTCCTTAGGGATGACCGAGCCATAGTTACGGACGTTGCCGGTACAACGAGGGATGTTTTGAAGGGTGAAATCGAACTCGAAGGCGTCAAAATTGAGTTATCCGATACCGCCGGCATACGCGAAAGCGATGATCCGGTGGAGCGCATAGGCATCGAACGCGCGACGCGTGCGGTGGAAGGTGCGGACCTTGTGTTGTTCGTCACCGATTTGTCCGAGGAGACCACTCCGCAGGAGAAGGCGTTGTACGATACGGTCAAGCACAAAAAACATATAGTTGTCGCAAACAAAGAGGACGTGCGCAAATTCGACAAGCCCTCCGATATAGTCATAAGCGCCGGGAAGAACAAAAATATAAACGGACTCCGCGCCCTCATAGTAGAAAAACTCGACCTTAAACGCCGTGTGGCGCAGCCGGCTCTTACTCGCGAAAGGCAGATTTTTGCGGTAAAATCGGCGCTCGAACACATCGAAAACGCCCTTGACGGCATAAGGCAGGCAACGTTCGATTGCGTTGCCGTCGATGTTCGACTTGCGTATACCGAGCTTGCGTCTTTGACCGGCGAGGATGTCGCGGAAACGGTAGTCAACGAGATATTTTCTCGTTTTTGCGTAGGAAAATGATGAATAAAACGTATGACGCAATTGTTATAGGCGCCGGGCACGCCGGCGTGGAAGCCGCGCATGCGCTCGCTACTCTCGGCAAGCGCACCCTTATCGTGTCGCTTTCGTTGGAAGCGGTAGCCTTCATGGCGTGCAACCCGAATATCGGCGGCACCGCCAAAGGGCACCTCGTCAAGGAAGTCGACGCGCTCGGCGGTATTATGGGCAGGCTTGCCGACAAAGCAACCATCCAAACGCGTATGCTTAACTTGGGCAACGGACCCGCAGTCCATAGCTTACGCGCGCAAGTGGACAAGAATTTGTACCACAGATTAGCCAAGGAAGCTTTGGAAACTACCGTCGGCTTGGATATTTTGGAGGGCGAAGTTGCCTCGATTATCGCGGAAAACGGTGAAGTCAGGGGTATAACCACCGCAATGGGGGATACTTATTACGCAAAAGCAATAGTCCTCTGTACCGGCGTATACCTCCGCAGCAGAATCATCACCGGGGAGTATTCGCGTGAAACGGGTCCCTCCGGCTTTATGCGCAGCTCTCTGCTTACGGACAGTCTGCTGTCTCTCGGGCTCGATATCCGCCGTTTCAAGACGGGTACGCCGCCGAGATTGCTTTCTTCGTCCATAAATTACGCAGCCATGGAACCGCAGTACGGCGACGAGGATTTGCCGACGTTCTCCGTTATGACCCGAGCTCCCGTTGAAAACGACGCTTTGTGCTATCTGACTTATACCAACGAGGTTACGCACAAAATCATTCTCGACAACTTAGACCGCGCTCCGATGTATAACGGCGCCATCACCGGGACGGGACCGAGATATTGCCCGTCGATAGAAACCAAAGTCGTGCGGTTCAAGGATAAGGAACGTCACCAAATATTCATTGAGCCCGAGGGTACGGACACCAAGGAGATGTACGCGCAAGGGCTATCGACGTCGCTACCGTTCGACGTCCAAGAAGAGATGGTGCACTCCGTCCGCGGACTCGAAAACGCCGTAATCACGCGCTACGGGTACGCCATAGAGTATGATTGCCTCAATCCATCCGAACTCGACTATTCGCTTGCCGTCAAAAAATACAAAGGGCTGTTCTCCGCAGGACAGATGAACGGCTCGTCGGGATACGAAGAGGCAGGCGCGCAAGGGCTCGTTGCCGGCATAAACGCCGCAATGTTTTTGGACGGCAGGCAACCGCTCCGACTCAAACGCAGTGACGCCTACATAGGCGTGCTGATAGACGATCTCGTGACCAAGGGCACGGAAGAGCCCTACCGCATGATGACGTCGCGCGCCGAGTACAGACTGCATCTGCGCCAAGACAACGCCGATATCCGCTTGACGGAAACGGGTAGGGCAATAGGACTTGTATCCAATGAACAGTATACCATATACCGAGAAAAGGTATCCCAAATAGCTCAAATAAGAGAAAATCTTAAACGCCGCTACAAGCCCGAAGAAGTAGCGGAAGTCTTTGAAAAATACGGCGAGGCAGTCCCTGCGCAAAGCGTTAGCGGTGAAGAGATTTTGCGTCGCGGACACTTGGACGACCGCGCACTTACGGAGATAGACTCAAGTTACGGAGCTTTCGGACGTGAAGCGTTGCGCTACGTTGCCGTTGAGCTCAAATACGAGGGTTACCTCAAAAAAGAAGAGCAAGCCATCAAAGAATCTCTCCGCATGGAAGAGAAGTTGCTCCCATCCGATGTTGACTACGAAACGGTAGAGGGCTTACGCTTGGAAGCTCGACAAAAACTCAACGCCGTCCGTCCGGCGACTCTTGCGCAAGCTTCGCGCATCTCCGGAGTAACGCCTGCGGACATCACGGTACTCATTTTGTACCTACGCAAGGCAGACGCCAACCGCAAATAACCATGTATCTCGAACTTAACAAAGACAAAGAAGTAGTAAAAACCATCGTTGAGGGTCTACGCATGAAGGGCGGTTATTGCCCATGCCGCGTAGGCAAAAAACCCGAATTCAAATGCATGTGCCAAGAGTTTCGCGCGCAGATTGCGGATGAGAGTTATGAGGGGTATTGTCATTGCAGGCTCTTCTATAAGCACAAATAACCGCCTACGCGCCGTATTTACGGGTGCTTTACGCCGTTAAAAAGTAAACATATATTACCCTCCATACGGCAATAGTACTCCTAAGGAATAAGGTAAAAAGAAAAAGTTTTTAACGGCTTTTGCAAAAACGTCGACTACCGTACGTCAGTACGCCTACGCTCCGTTTTTGCAAAAAATCCCTCCGTTCTACGGCGCGTAGCCGATATTCCGTATTTACGGGTGATTTACGCCGTTAAAAAGTAAACATATATTACCCTCCATACGGCAATAGTACTCCTAAGGCATAAGGTAGAAAGAAAATGTTTTTAACGGCTTTTGCAAAAACGTCGACTACCGTACGTCAGTACGCCTACG
>CAVIFU010000039.1:0-13706 GCA_963642145.1 Ruminococcus bicirculans (ex Wegman et al. 2014) | reverse complement strand
ATATCACCGTCGCGCAAGCGATGTATATATTTTATGGGTGGGCGGGTGGGGACCGATTGAACAAAAGTAAATCGGCTCCGTAAAGTCTTACAGAGCCGAAAAAGTATATATTTGGTTTTTCTTTTTAAGAATCCTTTACCGTCGCCGTAGGCGATGTATATCACCGCGCCCACCGGGCGTGTATATTTAGCTATACGCGGTTCGTTGGTTTAAGAGCGTAATGTGCTATATATATTATTTGTTCTCGTGCATGGCGTCAAATTTTTGCACCAAGTTCGCGGTTACGGCGTAGCAATCGGCTAAGCATTCTTCATTGAGGTTGTCGTAACTGTCTTTGAGGGTGTGGTAGTAGTCTTCGAGAACGTGGTTGAGCGCGGTAATGCCGGTAGCTCTGAATCCGGCTTGGGTAAACGCCGCGGTGTCGGTAGCTCCGCCGAACGGAGGCACCATACTCTTGTTGCAGGTTATGCCGAGTTCTTTTGCCGACGCCATGAACGCGTCGCCGATTTCCTTATCGGTCTTGACGGTGCCGTTAAGATCGCGATAGTTGACGGCAAGGAATTTGGGATCGTGTATGGTGTCATAGGATATTATCCAAGTGGGCACATCGTCAAATTCGCCTTTGTGCGCTTCACACCAAGCTTTGGCTCCGCGGAGTCCGGCTTCTTCGGAACCCGAAAGTATAACGCCGACTTCGGTGTGTTCAAGCTCGATGCCCTCGTCCTTCATCGCTTTGAGGAGGGCTATGCCCATGTAGCAACCGGTAAGGTTGTCGTTGGCTCCGTCAACGATGGTGTGTTCGTCCCACATAAAGTATAAACCGATGAGGAACGGCACAAAAACCAAGCACGCAATGCCTACCCAAAAGAGCCATCCGTACGTTGCGGGAGTGGCTACCATGGGTCCGATGCCGACAGTGGCGCATACCACAATGCCGAATACCATATGTATGAGCGCGCCCAATACCGAAATAATGACGTGCCCTTCGTAAACGGCACCGCCGAATTTGTTGTTAACCGGCCAATTCCAGCAGGCGTCCGGGTGTCCGTTGAGGAATATGCGCGCCTTAACTTCTCCCGTGCAACTCTTGATTGCCGTTACGTTGTGTCCCGTCATTTTGGGGAACATCCAATCGACAAACTTGGTGTAGCAACCGAATTGAATTATCATGACCGCAAAACCCAAAGCGCATATTATTACGCCGAGTAGCGGGAACAAAAAGTACAACGCACTATTGATGAGCGCGCAAGTGACGGTGATGTATATCCAGCCGAAAAACGACCCCGGATGCTCGGTAAAAGATTCCGTAGCGACCCTCTCGCATCCGCAATCCTTGCGCAAAACGTCCGCCATGTATTCGCATGCGACTTTCTCCCCTTCTGTCCCCGGGGAACGTGTGGGCATATCTTTGCAAATATGCGTGATTTCATCGACCATATAGCGAGCACTCGCTTGACGATTGTCGATTAGTTTTTGTAACTTTGCCATTTTTTATCTCCTTTCTTAGGTTATATTCAGCCTTGGTTAGGCTTCATTACACATAAAACTTCCGCTCCGGAAGTAAGCGCGAACATGTCGTACGGCGTGACGGATTCGACAGTGTACCCCGTAAGCCTCTTGACGTCGCGCGCAAGCGTTGCCGGATTACACGACACGTATATCAGCTCCGCCGTTGCGATCTCTGCGCACGCGTTGAGCGTTTCCGCCACTTCTTCCGAAATGCCTTTGCGCGGAGGATCTATAATTATATATAGTTTACGGGTATCCGAATACTTGGAAACGGTATCCGATATTAGCGATTTTAGCTCTTTGGCGGCGTCACCGCATATGTAGCCCACACTATCCGATACGCCGTTACGTTCCGCAAGGCGCCTGCCGTCGGCAACAGCCTCTTCTACAATCTCTATATTGCGGACGATTGCTCCTTGCTTTGCAAGGGTTGCTCCGAGCAAGCCGACTCCCGCATATGCGTCAACGACTACCGCCCTACCGCAAGGGGATATTCGCTCCGCTATGCTCGCGTAAAGCTTGGCTCTGACTCCGTCGTTTACCTGAAAAAACGAAAACGGATTGAGACTTACCGCGATGCCGTCTACCGTGATTTCCGTCCTGCCTATGCCTACGGGAACAACGGTTTTGCCCATAATGACGTTGGTATCCGCCTTGTTGACGGAATAATACAAAGAGGCTCCCTCGAATTCCGACGTTAACGCCCCGTAAAGCTCCTCGGCATACGGGAGGGTATCTCCGTTGATAACCACCGTAACGGTAAGCACTCCGTCTATATACCTTGCCACAACGTGGCGCAGTAGTCCCTTGCCGGTAGACTCGTCGTATGCGGTAAGGTTGTGCGCGTTTCCGTAGTCGAGCATGACTTTGACCAGCCTTTCGAACCACTCGCCGTGCAAAAAGCATTTCGTGCACGACGCTATTTTGTGGGTGCCGGACTTATAAAATCCGACAGCCAATCTGCCGTTGACCGTGCCGAACGGAATTTGCGCCTTGTTGCGATAGCCATACGGCTCGGACTCGACAAACGGCGCTACTTCTCCCGTAAATCCCGCGTTTTTGCGCAAAATACGCTCGATATTGACGCGTTTATATTCGAGTCCCGCGCGATAATCCAAGTGCATGACGTCGCAACCGCCGCATCGCGCGAACCTATTGCAAGGCGGTTTGACTCGCCTATCGGAAGGCTCGACTATCTCTTTGAGCGTTGCAAAGACAAGGTTATGTTTGACTTTATCGACCTTTGCCTTGACAAGCTCGCCCGGGAGCGCGTACGGCACAAATACGGTATACTCCTCGTACCGCCCTATCCCCTCTAAGTCCATACCGAGATCTTCGATACGCAGCTCGATAGTCATATTAGGCTGCATCCGACATCTCCTCGCGGTAACCTATGACGTTGTATCCTTCGGATATAAGCTTTTCGGCAAGGGCTTCGTAGTCTATGCGAATATCGTCATATTGTATCGTATCAACTGCAAGTTTACGTTCTATGGTGTACTGCTCCGACGACTTGATCTTGATTTCGACGGCGCCGCGTTCGTCACCGTAGCGGAATATATCGCTCATATCGACATTGTAGCCGTCCCAAACGTCCATGCGGTAATAGTGCGCAAGCCCGGAGTGCTGTCCGAACACAAGATCGACGCCCTCGTATTTGACGTGAAAATCGTTGTTGTGTTGGTGCCCGAAAAAGATAGCCGTTGTGCTTCCGAGTTCCCTAACCTTGCTAAATAACGTGCATGTGTGGTAGTCCTTGCTACTCGAACCGTTCTCAAGCAGTCTGCCGTAACAGTAATCGGACGTCGGGTTTCCGTCGTTCCACGCAAGCTCGAATGCGGTATATGCCTCGGGCGGTGCAACGTGAGTGAATATCATGGATTTGACAACTTGTTCGGGCGCTCTGTCCACGCCGTATTCCGCGTCCGAAAGTTCGCGTATGTGACGCTCGTACCAAGCGACTTGCGCGGGCGTCTTTTTGCGGAAATACGTCTTGTTTTCCATATTCGACACGCAATCCATCATGCACAACGTGTAAACGAGCTCTTCGGTACTCTCGTCGCGCACGTTGATGAAATAATTGCCCGCTCCGCCGCCTTCACCGGCGTCGCCTACCTCTATAAGGCAATGCTCGAAAGAGGAAAGATAGCCGATAAGCGTTTCCTTCTTGGGTTGACCTATGACGTTATCGAGTTTATCCGAATCGACAACGAATTCCGCTTCGCAATCATGATTGCCGAACGTTGGCGCCCAGTAAACGCCGAGTCGCTCGAACATCTCGCAATACTCCTTGAAAAAACCGGCATTGCCAAAGGCAAGACTGTGAACGAGATCCCCTGTTATTATGACGAGGTCGGGATTAACAGCCACTACAAACCGCTCCAAAAACACAAAAGTGTTTTCGTTGGAACCGCCGAATTTTTCTACATAATCACTGAGATACGGCTTGATCTGCGGATCGGTGAAATCCAATATTTCGAGGTCTTCACCTTGCAACTTGTATATCGTGGTGTACCCGTCCGCCGAGTCCTCCGCTCGCACGACGCGCACTTTCGTCGGTTCGGGCGAATTTATAGTATAAGCGCGTGCGCCGAGCACCGCCCCGCAAGCGGCGGTAAGGGCTACGGACAAGACCAATACAAGTACGATAAAACGCTTGTTCATGGCTACTTGACCTCTACAATTATGCTAACGACGCCGTTTTCGTCCGCTTTACCGCCGTAAACGGTGCAGTCGGCTACTTTTTTATAGATGTAATTGTAGTTAATTTCCAATCCTTTTTTGACTTTGAACTCAAACGTAAACATATCGCCCGATTTGACGCCGGTAGCATTTGCCAAGCTCACGACTCTTTCAAAAGCATTATCCAAGCTCTTTTGGTCCGTATAGTAATATCCGTTTGTGCCGAAATAATCATACGTACCGGTAGCCGGTTGTGAGTCCTCGTATTCCGCTTCGGTATGGGTCACGGAAATAGCTTCGTCCGATGCAAGGAAAAAGTCATGTTTGAGCACTTCGACATTAGCGTCTTTCTCGGCAAACGATGTAACCACGTCGTCACCGGTAACGTCTACCACGTACCAAACATCGTCCAACTTAACCTTGTTCCAGGCGTGACCGCTGTTGTTCATCGTGCCGGATACTCTGACGCATTCTATGCCCTCTATCATTGCCATGAGCGTAAACGCTTTGGCTATGCCGTCGCATACCGCGCGACCGTCGATAAATACGCCTTCGACATTAAATTCGCGGTAGCCTTGCAGTTCATCGCTTGCCTTACCGCTATTAGCCAAATTCAATAACTCCGTATCGTAAATTACGTTGACGGCAATCCAATCGTGTATGCGAAGACACTTCTCGCTGTCGGTCATATCGGCGTTTACTATGGCGGTAAGCGCCTCCCTCGCCTTTTGGTATACCGTATACGCCTCGGACGTCTTATCCGCAAAATACGGCTTGTATCCGCGCTCCACCGCGTAAATCAGCTGTTCGGACGTCGTGACGTAATACGACGGCTTCTTGTCTATTTTGAAGTCGTGCTTGCTCCCTTTGGCGACTAAGTTTGCAGGCGTGGATTGCACTTGTTGATCCGCGCCATCCGTTTTGACCGTTGCAACGCGATTCTCGCTCTTCTCTTTGAACTTGTAAGTGAACGTCCTATTGCTTACATCGTAAGAAATGTTATACGTCGAATTTGTATTTGTTTTGAGTCCGAGTTTGTTGAGCGCATTGCTCGTGTTGCTTGTAACGGCGTTCTTGAAATCGTCCTCGGTTCCCGTACCGTTGTACGCGGTATCCGTAAAGTGCATTGTGACTTCCTCGACGGTATATAAGAAGCAGTATTGATACAGCGACAAAGCGTCTGCCATGGAGGTTATCTCCGTGGTGATGAATTTGCCGTCCGCTTCGGCGTACGCTCCGTCTTTGAGAGCGTTTTTGCCCGTATCTTTGATAAGCAAATGGAAGTATATCTCCATGGACGCGCTAAACGCCGGCGTTGCTATGATGGACGGATCGACGCCGTTATCTACATATATGGTAGCGTCGCTCGGGAATGCGCCCTCGGCTACGCTCGATATTGTGCAAGGCAGAACGTAGGCTTTGCCACCGTAATCGCTGAACGCGCCGGCAGCAATGCTCGTAACGGTAATGCCGTTGTATTCTGCGGGGATATACACTATCGATGCCGTATCGTCATTGAGTCCCGTAACGGTATACGCGTTTTCGCTCTCGGAATAAGTCAGTCCGCAAGTGCCTTCCGGCGGTAGTTCCTTCCAGCCGGCGTAAAGAGCAAGCGTTTTGCCCTCCGGCTTTACGGATGTGAGTTTGCCGTCTGCCGCGGAAACTGCCGTACCCGAGCAATCCCTATCCGAATACCAACCGGTAAACACGTAGTCTATTCGCTCCGGCTTATATTCCGAATCTTCACCGTAACGGACTTTCCTCACGACAGGAGTCTTGTCGTCGGCATCTGCGTTTATATAGAAGTTGATTGTGATTTCCTCGCCTCGCCATTTGGCTACAAGCGTAACGTTATCCGTTATCGTATAGTCTTCGAGAGTAGTGAACGCGCCTTCTTCTTCATCGCCGACATACCATCCCATAAATTCATAGCGCGCGTCCGTGCAAGCGGTGCTTACGGTGATTTTATCCCCGAAAACGTAGCCCGAATCGCCGACCGAATCCGAACCGACGACCCAAACGGTCGCGTCGTCTGTGCCCTCGGCTTTTACCTCAACTGTGTACAAAGTCGCTTCCCAATGCGCGTACAGCGTGACGTCGTCTCCCGAATAATTCTTGATTATGCCGTCGGAATCGGTCATCTTTTCGCCGCCGTCCGCACTCGTGTACCAGCCGACAAACGTCTTGCCTAAGTACGTGGGTATGCCGAGCTCCTGCCCGGTCGTGACGCCTTTGTTTATCTCTACATTGTCCTCTTCGAGCTCGCCGCCGTTCGGATCGAGAGTTACCGTAACTTTTTCAATCTTCACCCATTTCGGATACAATTTCAGATCGGAAGTAATCGAATGGCTGTCCAAATATTCTTGATCGAATTTTACATCATACTTATTGGATAAATACCATCCGTCAAAAATATATCCCTCCTTGGTCGGCGTAGGCAAGGTAATTTCAGAGCCGTCAAGCTCAATGGGATCTATCCCGGATATGCCGACAAAAATCAGACGCGGATTATCGTTATCGGAGCCAAAAAAAGAGCAGCCGGTAAGCGCCATAGCCAAAATCGCTATGACCGTTACAAAAGCAATCAGTCGTTTCTTATTCATATCTCCTCCGAGGCACTTCCGTGTTTATACAACGATTATATATTATACACGCGCGCAAGTCAATAGTAAAATTTGAGTTATCGTCAAGTCGTGAAGATACCGGCGCAAATATGTATCGATAACTTCGCATTCCACTCTTTACACTTCGGTTGTAATGAAAAAAGCTGCCGAAAACTTTCGTTCTCGACAGCTCTTTTTCGCGTCCGTTAATCGGCTACTCAGCTCAGTTCGAACATGCCGGTATAGAGTTGGTAGTACCTGCCTTTTTGGGCAAGCAACTCTTCGTGGTTGCCGCGTTCGATTATCTCGCCGTGCTCTATGACGAGGATGACGTCGGCGTTCCTTACCGTTGACAGTCTGTGCGCGATAACGAATACCGTCCTGCCCTCCATAAGCTTATCCATGCCCTGCTCTATGAGCGCTTCGGTACGGGTATCGATCGAGCTTGTCGCTTCGTCCAAAATGAGTACCGGCGGATCCGCAACGGCGGCGCGCGCTATGGCAAGCAACTGCCTTTGACCCTGCGACAGGTTGGCGCCATCGGCGGTGATAACGGTATCGTATCCCTCCGGCAAATGCGTGATAAAGAAGTCTGCGTTTGCAAGTTTGGCTGCCGCTTCGATTTGCTCATCAGTCGCGTTTAGGTTACCGTAACGGATGTTTTCGCGTACCGTACCGGTAAATAAGTGAGTGTCTTGCAACACCATCGAAAGCGAATGGCGGAGATCGTCCTTTTTGATTTTGTTGATATTTATACCGTCATAGCGTATCTTGCCGTCCGGTACGTCATAGAAGCGGTTAATGAGGTTCGTAATGGTCGTTTTGCCCGCTCCCGTAGAGCCCACAAGCGCAACTTTTTGCCCTGGCTTTGCGTACATGGTTATGCCTTTGAGTACGATCTTGTCGGGATCATAGCCGAAGGTGACGTTCTCGAATTCGACGGCGCCTTTGAGCTCCACGTAGGTGGTGGAATCGGTCGCTTTGTGATAATGCTTCCATGCCCATTTGCCGGTATGTTCGGCGGTTTCGGTAATGGTGCCGTTATCGTCTATGTTGGCGTTTACAAGCGTCACGTAGCCTTCATCGGTCTCCGTGGGAGTGTCCAAAAGTTCGAATACGCGCTCGGCGCCGGCAAGAGCCGTCATTACGCCGTGGAATTGTTGGGATACCTGCGTGATCGGGTTGGAGATCTGTCTGCTGTATTGCAAGAACGGTATAAGCACGGCAACGCCGTCCAATTTGCCCTTAATCACCAACCAACCGCCTACAAGCGCCGTAACCACGTAATTTATGTACGACAGGTTGCCCATGATAGGCATGAGAATGGTGCCGAACGTGGTTGCAGACGTTGCCGTGGCGCAAAGATCTTCGTTTATCTTGCCGAAGCCCTCTTTTACTTTTTGCTCATGGCAGAATACCTGCACGACTTTTTGACCGTCGATGTATTCTTCTATAAATCCGTTGACATCCGCAAGAGCCTTTTGTTGACGGATAAAGTATTTTCCGCCTCTGCCGCCTATAAGCGCGACGACGCCGACCATGATGGCTATCATGCCGAGCGCAAAGAGCGACAGCAACGGACTTAGCACAAACATCATGGTTATACTGCCCACAATGGTGAATGCCGAACTGATAAGGCTCGGGATGCCGTTGGAGATCATTTCTCTGATAGCGTCGGTATCGGTGGTGTAACGCGCCATGATTTCGCCGTGCGTGCGCCTGTCAAAGTAACGTATGGGGAGGCGTTCCATGTGCGTGAACATGTCGTCACGGAGGGAACGGAGGGTTCCTGCGCATACCGTAAGCAACAACCTTTGGTAAGTGACCGCCGCCACTACGCCGACAAGGTATATCGCCATCATCACAAGGACTTTGGATCCGAGTTGGCTGAGAGTTTCTTCCATACCCCAAGTAGGATCGGGATTTTCCAATACTTCCAAAATGTTTTTGAGTTGGAACGTGCCGAACAGATTGGCAACGGAGCTACCCAGTATGGCTATGACTATTATTATCAGATATACCTTGTACTTAGAGATATATTTGAGGATTCGCGCAAACGTTTTGCCCGGATTTTTGGGTTTGTCTTGCTTTCTTGCGTTAGGTCCCGGCATATTACTCCACCCCCTTTTGTTGAGACTCGTAAACTTCGCGGTATATGGGGGATGTCTCCATAAGTTCCGCATGCGTGCCTTCCGACACGATCTTGCCCTCGTCCATAACTATTATCTTGTCCGCGTCCATGACGGAAGCTATGCGCTGAGCAATTATAATTACGGTGGTATCCTTTAAGTTTTCTTTGAACGCGGCGCGTATCGATGCGTCTGTTGCGGTATCTACGGCGCTTGTGGAATCGTCGAGTATCATTATCTTGGGCTTCTTGAGCAGAGCGCGCGCTATGCACAAACGCTGTTTCTGTCCGCCGGATACGTTTACGCCGCCCTGTCCGAGGTAGGTGTCGTATCCGTTCGGGAAACTCCTGATAAAGTCGTCCGCCTGCGCGTTGCGTGCGCATTCGTGTATCTCTTCGTCCGTAGCGTGCTCGTTACCCCACATGAGGTTCTCCTTGATGGTGCCGGAGAACAATACGTTCTTTTGGAGCACCATGGCTACGCTGTCGCGCAAAGTATGTATCGTGTACTCCCTGACGTCGTGTCCGCCCACTTTGACGGCTCCGCCCGTAACGTCGTACAACCTCGGTATCAGCTGTACAAGCGTCGATTTAGCCGATCCGGTACCGCCTATCACGCCCACCGTTTCGCCCGGCTCGATGTGCAAGTTGATGTTCTCCAATATGTTCTTGGTGCCGTCTTTGTTGTATCCGAAATTGACGTTTTCAAAGTCTATGCGACCGTCCGCAACAGTCAAGTCTTTGTCGGCGTTATCATCGTTGATGTCGGGTTTTTCGCCCAAAATCTCCGAGCAACGGGCGGCGGAAGCCGTACTCATGACAAGGTTGACGAGTATCATGGCTACCATTATCAGGGATATGAGTATTTGGTTGATGTAGGAAAGGAAGGAACTCAAACTACCGAGGGTCATCCCGGTGCCGTTAAGTACCATTTTACCGCCGAACCACACTACGCATACCATGCATACGTACATGAACAGCATTACCACGGGTTGAGCGTAAGTAAGCATCTTCTCCGCTTTGACTTGGAGCTTTTGGACGTCGCCGGACACTTTGCGGAATTCCTCCGTTTCATGATCCTCCCTGACGAACGCTTTGACTACGCGTATGCCGACAAGATTCTCTTGCAAGCGATTGTTCATCGTGTCAAACTTCTTGAACATACGCTCGAAACGCGGGAAGGTCAAACCGCCCACAAGCGCAAGTCCTACCGCCATTACCGGGGCAATGGCTATAAATATAAGCGAAAGCGTGGGGTTGATCTTGACGGCAAGCACTATGCTCGATATAAACATTACCGGGGCGCGAAAAGCTATCCTGATGAGCATGGTAAACGCGTTCTGTACAAAGTTTACGTCCGTGGTAAGCCTTGTGATAAGGCTGCCCGTGCTGTATTTGTCCACGTTGTGGAAGGAAAAGTCCTGCACCTTCTCGAACATCTTTTTGCGCAAGTTCTTGGCAAAGCCCATTGTCGCGACTGCCGCAAACCCCGCGCTTAACGCGCCTGCCAAAAGCGCGCCGAACGCCAGCGCCAACATTATGCCGCTGTACTTACCTATCGACGCCATGTCCCCGGGCGTGATACCTCTGTCGATGATATATTGCATCATGTAGGGTATGAACACTTCGAGACCGACTTCGAGCAAAATAAACAGCGGCGCAAGTACGGTGTATACGCCGTATCCCTTGACGCATGATACAAATTCCTTAAAAGATACCTGTTTGAGGTTCTCCTTTAAGCTCTGTTTTTTTTGTTTTTCGTCCGCCATAGACTACCTCATGTGATAAAATTCCGATACGTAATTGTCGAAGAGCGCTTGAACAGCGTTAAAATGTTCGGCTTATAAATTACAATTGTGTATATTTTACGTAAACGTAAGCAAAATGTCAACGCAATTGTATGTATTTCTCTTTTTAATCTTTCTTTAATATTTATAATATATACGAGCCACATCGCATACGTGCGTGCGCGAAGCGTTTACGTGCTCGACAACCGAAAATTCCGCCCCAAAACGGCGCCCTAACTCAACGTTTGGAATTATGGCTTTTTCGGGAGCCCGTTATTCGTTACTCGGGTATGCCGTTCTCGCATAGCAACCGCTTGTCAACTCTTTGGAAGCACTTTTTTCACAAATTTTTGTGGATAACCTACCCCAAATGTGGATAACTCGACGCTAAAATGTGGATAACTCCCGAATCGCGTCGTTTTTATCCACGCAAAACACCGTCGTTCGGGAACCCCGTAATGCCCTGAAAAGCGCGTTTTCGCGTCTCGAATACGGTATTGAATAACGGCGTAAGGCGTGGTATAATGTGATTATCAACCAAAGGAGATTCCATATGCCCGATTACGGATATTACATCATCTTCGGCGCGATATTTGCGCTGATTGCTTTCTTGATTATTCGCGCGCTGCTCGTTCGTAAACCCGCGCCCGAACAATCCGACTACGTCAAACGCGATATCGACGTAAACAAAGTAGCGGAACATCTGCGCGGCGCCATCAGAATAAAAACCGTCACCATGCCGAATAACGATTGCGACGGCAGTATTTTCTACGAGTATCAGGCTTACCTCGAAAAAACCTACCCTCTGATAGCCGAAAAAGCGGAAAAAATTCAAATAAACAAGTACGCCGTCATCTATAAGATTAAGGGTACGGACGAAAAACTTTTGCCGTGCGCGATTCTTGCGCATCAAGACGTTGTGCCGGCTCCGCCGGAGGGCTGGGAAACCGATCCTTTCGGCGCGGAAATTAAAGACGGTTACATCTACGGCAGAGGCTCGCAAGACATGAAATCTCAAATGATTGCCTCTCTCGAAGGGCTTGAAATTCTGCTCGCGGAAGGCAAAACGCCCAAAAGAACGATACTCTTTTGCTTCGGTCACGACGAGGAATTGCGCGGTACCTACGGCGCGAAAGAAATCAGCCGCTATCTCTATGAACATGGCGTGCGCTTAGAATACGTACTCGACGAAGGCGGCACCGTTTTGGACGGCAAAATACTCGGAATCAACAACAAAATCGCCCTGATAGGCACTTGCGAAAAGGGCTACGCCGACTACACCGTAACCGTCGAAAAGGACGGCGGTCACGCCTCGACGCCCAAAAGACGCACCTCCCTCGGCATACTCTCCGAATGCCTGTACAAGATCGAAAAACATAAGTTTACGCCGCATTGGACAAAGCCCACAAAAGATATGTTCAAGGCGCTTGCACCGTACATGAATTTCGGATTCAAGTTCGCGCTCGTAAACCGAGATGTGTTCTCGCCGCTACTCAAAGGCGTGCTTTGCGCGGTAAGTCCGTTTACCAATTGTCTGATGCGTACTACCGTTGCTCCCACGCAAGCGGAAGGCGCGTCTACTCCGAACACCCTCGCTCCCGTTGCCAAAGGCACCCTCAATTGCCGCATAAACACCGGGGAAACGGTAGAAGGCACGCGTAAACGTCTGCAAAAAATCGTCGGCAAAAAGGCAACCGTAGGCGTATTGACCGGCGCGATAGATCCGTCTCCCGTAAGTAACGTCGACTGCAAGCCCTACCGCGATTTGGCAAAGACCATATCCGAAGTGTATGACGGATTTATTGTGGCTCCCTATCCGTTTATTGCCGCAAGCGACGCCAAACACTACTATAATTTGACGGACTGCGTTTACCGCTTCACTCCGCTCGAAAAGACTCCCGACGACGCCAACCGCATCCACGGCAAAAACGAAAGGATACTCGTATCCGCCCTCGAAAGCGCAACGCTCTTCTTCCTGCGTTTGTACGAGAACACCTGCATTAACGTTTAGTGCGACATAGTGCGACGAATTATGGCAAACCACAATATGTAGTACATGAATTTTCCCCCGTAAAATTGCGGGGGATTTTTTTGCGCGGACGTTTCCTTAAATCGCTACTTTGTGCTATAATAGTGTCCTTACAGATTGAGGAATATATGAACGACGAAAGCACTAACAACAAATTATTGGTATTATTCGTATTGGAGAAGTTCGAGATGCCCATTTCGGAAGAACTTCTGCTTGCCATGTGCTGCGTCGATAACAATTGGATACCCTACCTCTACTGCAAACAAGTAATCAACGAATTACTCGCAAGCGAATTCATCAACAAAATAGACGTAACCGACAGCGATACGCCACTCCTGACGATAACCAATGACGGCAGAAATTGCCTTGCGTACTTCTACAAAGAAATACCCGACTCACTCCAAGAGGAAGTCAAAGAATTCCTCAAAGAAAACAGAATCGTCTACCGCAAACGTCAGGAATTTACGTCCGATTACTTCCGCAACGACGACGGAACATTTACCGTTTCTCTCAAAATACACGACACGACGTCCCTTTTGGTAGACCTCAAAATGACGGTGGACAGCCGCGCATTGGCAGTGTCCATCCGCAACGGCTGGAACAGAACGGCGCCCGAAGTCTATAAAGCTCTTAACGACATCCTGATAGAAAATTAGTAAATATGCATCGCCTACGGCGACGGTGATATACACGCCCGATGGGCGCGGTGATATACACGCCCGATGGGCGCGGTGATATACACGCCCGATGGGCGCGGTGATATACACGCCCGATGGGCGCGGTGATATACATCGCCTACGGCGACGGTGATATACGCAAGCGGTGCTTGCGGTGATATACACGCCACTTCGTGTCGCGGTGATATACATCGCCGTTGGCGACGGTAAAGGATTCTTGAATAGAAAAACCTAATATATACTTTTTTCGTTTCTATCTAACTTTACGATGTTGATTTACTCTTGTTCAAT
>CAVIFU010000038.1:0-14269 GCA_963642145.1 Ruminococcus bicirculans (ex Wegman et al. 2014) | reverse complement strand
TACATTATCAAAACGGCAAGCGATTTCAAGGGACTCAACGAAGAGTATTATGCCGAGAACTTCAATTATTACAAGATTTCCGACGACGTGGAAACTCTTGACCTTAACGGCGTAGGCAAAGTCAGACTTTACGGCGTGTTCGATGGCAATGAAAAAACCATAGAAATAGATAACAGCTTGTTTGATATTGCCGGAATCTACGACGCATCGGCAACACAATATACGACAATCAAGAATTTGACCGTGAAGGAGAATAAATCCGCAGGCGCGATTGTATACAGCGTAGCAAGCGACGTCGTTAATTTTGAAAACGTTAAGGTTTCCGGTGTGATCGAACGAAACTATCACGGAGCAGCCTTCGTGAGTTACGGAACAGCCAACGTTGGTTCCGGCAAAAACTATGCGTTGAATTTCGCAAACTGCGCCTGCGACGCGTCTATTTTGACTAGAGGCGAAGGCGGAGTTGCAATTCTTGTAGGACACGCACATCAAGGCTCAAATAATACTTTAACCATCAATCTTGACGGAGCAACGGAAAGCAACATACAAAAAGCTAAGCTTTACGCACCAGCATTGGCGACAGGATATAAGTATTATATAATGGGTAGTAACTATGGGACGGGCGTTAACGTTTTTGTGGACAAAAAAGCAGTTGCAGCTCACGAAACCTTTACGGTGACTTCGCTCTTAGCAATCGCTCCCGAAAAATCCGATGCCGGTTACACGCTTAAAGTAGACGAGAAAGCCGTATCCGTCAAGGTACAAGTACTGTCTCAATTGACGGCGTATGATAAAGACAATGCGGCAGTAGCATTGCTTTCCGGTATCACATTTACAAACGGAACTTGCTATAATGCGTCTGTTACGGGCGGAGAAACTGTAACCGTTATGAGCAGTATAACCGATGTTAAAGTAATTTCGGGCTTGACCGAGAGCGGTAGCCCGGAGTATAAACTTGAAGGCGGTACCCTCTACATATACACGAACGCTACCGACAATTACATAACGGGCAATGTCAGACTCGGCGCATACCAATACGACGACAATGGAGCTTTGATCTCTTCCGGAATTTTGGATATAGCATACACTGCCGGCACTCCGAGTGATGGCAACGTAACATGGGCAGTTAAATAACCCGTAAGCCCGAAATCAAACAAACGGCGGTTCGTAAGAGCCGCCGTTCTATTTTACAAAAATTCTCGCCCCAAGCCTTAGGGCGATTTGCTCAGGGCTCTATGCTGTTATATAAGTCCGTCAACTTCCCCGCGCGCTTTGCGTTGCGAATAACTCTATCCGTAATTACGGTGCCTGCCATAAGCACAAAGGACCTGCCGATGTCGCTTACTTCGCTCTTCAAACGCTTGCCGAGCATGAAAGCGTAATCGGAGTTTCGGGTAGGCTCGATGACTTCCGTTACAGCCGTTTCGATTGTGGCGGGTAGGGCGTTTACAGAGTGTTCGGGTAACTCGTTTGCCGTTTTCGGAGCCCTAAACTTAGGGTTAAAGAGTATAATACCATCGGATGCGGCTACGATTTTGGCACATGGGAATTTGCCGTTTTCGGTTATTATTCGCGCGCCGCTCTTTTGCATGTGTATGTCATTGCATATGCCCGCATACTTGCCGTTAACCGAGTATAGCTTGGCGCCGAGCTTGATTATCGAACCGCGCGGCAATGCCGTAGCGGAATTTACCGTGATTATATCGCCGTTTGCGTACATATCGTCATATGTAAATATGCGCATGGAATCGGTTACGACGGGATATTTGCCGATAGGGGAGTCCGCGGTTAAGATTATTCCTACGGGCTTACCGATGTATTCGGCGCTCCCGACAATAACGACGTCTTTGGTAGCAATCGAGCTAAGTAACATAAATACCTCCGCAATTTACCCAAAAACCGAAATACCCTTGCAAAAGTATGACGATAATTGTATTATAATGATATGAACGCAGAGCAAAGTATATTCGGATATTTTTCGGACTCGTTGACCGATGGCGGATTAGCCAAAATCACTTACTACGGTAGGTCCTTTTCGGGCGCGGAATTTAGGGAGCTTGCCTTGCGTTTCGGCGGATACCTGATAGAGGAGGGCGTTGCGCCCGGGACGGTGGCGGTAATGCTTCCGAATATTCCGGAAGCGCTCATAGTCGTTTACGGCGCGAATGCGGTAGGCTCAACCGTCAACTTGCTCAATCCTCGGATACCTACGCGTAGTTTAGAAAAGCTTTTGCTCAGAACCGACACGAAGCTCATAGTGTTGTTTGACTTTTTGTACGCCAAGCACAAAAAAATGCTCAAACGTTTGGGCATAAAAACGGTGCTCTGTAGCCTTAACGCATATAAACCGGCGCATAGAGTGGCTTATCTTGCCGAAAGAGCCGTTTTTGTAGGCGCGACGTTTTTTGAAGCAACGCTCGGCGTAGATCCGTGCAAACCGCGCGTTTCCGACGGCAACGGCATAGCCGTATACATCCATAGCGGCGGCACTACCGGGGAACCGAAAACTGTTTGCCTACAAGACAAAGCCCTCAACAACCTTGCGCGAGCCGTACTCGATACCGTGCATCCCGAGGCTTCCTACTCACCGCAAACAGACTCCATGCTCATGATGCTCCCGGTCTTCCACGGCTTTGGTTTGGGCGTTTGCGTGCACACGATAATGTGTGCTTTCAGAGTAGTTTTGGAGCCGAGATTCAAAGCAAAAGAGGCAATCGCACTCATCGAGCGCGAAAAGGTCACACACCTTGCAGGCGTGCCTTCGATGTTCCGAAAAATGCTCAAAGAGCCTTCTTTTGACGGCGAATACCTGAAATCCGTGACGGAAGCGTTTTGTGGCGGAGACGGCTTGCCGATGGCGATTAAAGAAGAATTTGACAGGATTTTGCAAAAAAACGGCAGTTCCGCCGAACTCTTGGAGGGCTACGGACTGTCGGAAACCGTTTCCGTCGTTACCGTCGGCGAGAACGGCAAGACGAAACTTAAATCTCAGGGCACACCGCTCAAAGGCAACCGCGTCAAAATCGTGGACGAGCACGGCAAAACGCTACCTCCGCACGCCATCGGCGAAATACGCGTTTCGACGGGCTCTTTGATGTCGGGATATTTGGACGACGACGAACTTACGTCTAAGGTTATCGCAAGAGAAGACGACGGCGAGTGGCTGTCTACGGGCGACGTCGGCTATATGGATGAAGAGGGCTTCCTCTTCTACAAAGAACGCGCCAAGCGCAGTATCAAAATTGCGGCAATCAATATTTTCCCGTCGGAAATCGAACGCGTAGTCGGTAGCCTCGGCGTGGGCGCATGTTGCGCCGTACGTTGTCGCGACTCATACGGCAAACCCATGATCGCTTTGTACGTCGAGCGCGCCAACCGCTCCGAAATCTTTGTCGAAAACAAAATAAAGCGCGCCGTAGCGCGCGACATATCCCCTTACGCCGTTCCGCGCAAGATTATCTTTGTCGATAAAATCGCGAGAACCGATGTGGGGAAAACCGATTATGTATACTATGAAAACAGTAACTAATCGGCGTTTTTGCGAGTCTCCCGATAAGCGGTAAGCACCTTATCGCATAGGTATTTTCGCGCTTCGCTTGAAATCGGATGCGCGATATCGCGGAATTTGCCGTCCGGAGTCTTGCGCGAAGGCATGACGATGAAACAACCGTCCGAACCTTCTATTATTTTTATATCATGGACTGCCAATGCTCCGTCTATGACTATGCTTGCTATACCGCGTAGCTTGTTTTCCGGCAGATTTACAAGTTTAATCGTTACGTCTGTAATTTGCATTATACACCTCTGTTTAGTAATAATTGTTATATACGTTTAATATAACTTATATTCATTATACATTTATTTGAGCATAATACCACCATAAGTCGCATCGATTTACTATTTTAATGCCGTAAGGCGTATTATTACAAAGTTTTCACCTATTTTTACACGCCCGCATACTATGTATTATGTTTTTCGGGGATAGGGTAAAGAGCGTTCATTTCATAGGCGCAAACGGCGCGAGTATGTCTTCTCTTGCCAAGTTGATGTTGCTCAAAGGCTTGCGCGTAACGGGATCCGACTTGCATTATGGGAACCGCGCGGAAGAGCTTGTCGAGTGGGGCGCCGACGTCTACGTCGGTTCGGACGAAAACGCCGTCAAAAACTCTGATTTGGTGGTGTATTCGCGCGCCGTGCCCGTGAATGACGCCGAACTTACGTTTGCACGCGCGCACGGCGTCAAAGTCATCCGCAGAGATCTTTTTCTTGCCGAGCTTGCTCGCGATTACGATTACGTTACCGCCGTTGCCGGCACGCACGGCAAAACTACGACGTCGGCAATGATCGCGCGCATTTACAAAGAAGCCGGGCTGTTGTACACATCGCACATAGGCGGCGACGCGTTCGACGGCGGCAGCGCCGTATACAAAGGCGACGTTTACTTTGTAACGGAAGCGTGCGAATACAGGAGGAGCTTTCTTTCTCTGAGCCCGGACGTAGCCGTCATACTGAACGTCGAACTCGATCACCCGGATACTTACCGCTCGGAAGAAGAGCTGCACGACGCATTTTTATCTTTTATGGGCGGGATCAGGCGCGGAGGAGTAGTGGTTATCAATGCAGATACAACGTTCTATGATATGCACAAAGTCGCATATCAACCGATGCGCACATTCGGCGTCAAGAGTACCGCCGATTGCATGGCAAAAGATATCAGACTACTCAAAAACGGGCGTTACGGATTCCGTATAACCCAAAACGGATACCGAGATTTGGATATAACGCTTAGAGTTGCCGGGTACCACAACATCTACAACGCGATAGCGGCGTGCCTTGCCGCGCGTGCCGTAGGCGTCGGTGACGAAGCCGTGGGCGCCGGGCTTTGCGGTTTTTGCGGAGTCGGCGGCAGGTACGAATATAAGGGCGAGTGCTTGGGCGCAAGCGTCTATACGGATTATGCACATCATCCTACCGAGATACGCTCGGCAATAGCTACGGCGCTGTCGTCGGGAGTAAAAAATAAGCTCGTAGTCGTGTTTCAACCGCATACCCTCAGTCGCACGCAAGCGCTGTTCGGGGAGTTCGTTTCCGCCTTTTGCGACGCGGACGAAACGTACTTTTTGAAGGAGTACGCGGCGCGCGAGAGCAGTGGCGGAGCTACGGCGTTCGAGTTGTACGAGGGGGTAAAGAAGCTCGGCGCGACCAAGGCGTACTATTACGAAACGCATACCGAGCTTGCCAAAAAACTTATGACCGTTCTCGGGCGCGGCGACGTATTGCTCATTCTCGGAGCCGGGGATGTCGGGATAATTGCCGATCTTTTGCAATCCGACGCGCCGTAGCAATAATATATTGCATTACGCCAAGCCTTGTGCTATAATGTAAAAGCAAGATACCGCAGATTACGCATAGACGTCGGCACATATAGCGCGGTATTTCGGAGGACGCATGAAGTTATATTTTGCTACGGGAGAAAAGTCTTTCAAGATAGTGGAAGAAGAAAACGTTACCACGGAAGACGTTAAGCTCAAAGTCGGGCTTATTTACCCGGCGCGTGCGGACGTAGCGCTGTACGAGGGCAAAATAGGCGCGGCGTATCCGCGTGTGCCGTGCGGCATGGCAACCGCCGTCGTGAGCGAGGACAGACCGGAATATGGGCTCAAACGCGGAGCTCGCGTTATCCTCAATCCCTACGTCAATCCGTCCTCTCAGAGCGAAAACTACGTAGAGCCGCTCAAATACGGATATGATAAGGACGGCTTTTTGCGCGACTTCATATCCGTTCCCATGGACAACGTCATACCTTTCCCGGAGGACATCAAAGAAGAAGAGGCTGTTTTTGCCGACATGGTGGCGGTAGCGCTCAAAGTCATCAACACTTTCGAGATCAAAAAGGGCGACTACATCGCGCTTGTGGGCGGAACGTTGCTCAATAACGTCATAGGTCAGCTTGCGCTCTATTACCAAGCGGTGCCGATATACATTTCCAAGGACGAAGAGTTGATTTCCCTTGCCCAAAAGTGCGGCATCTACTACACGATAAACGAAGAGGAAGAGGACGTTGCCAAGCGCGTACTTACCGTTACCGGCGGCAGAATGGCGGATCACACCGTCATAGGAGCCAAGCACGGCGTGACGGCGTCGTTTATGTATAACCTTACCGCGAGGGGCGGCGATTGCATCATAGCCGCGCTTTCCGATAAGTTTTTGCCGAGGCTCGATTGCGACGTGTCGGTGATTGCCGGCAAAAACCTAAGCGTCAAGGGCGTATCCTGCGGCAAGTCTGAGTTCAATTCCGCCGTCAACACGTTGGCGCAAAAAATACTCAAATTCGACGGTTTTATCGAAAAAACTTATCCACTTTCGGATGCGGAGCTCGTCTTCAAGACCCTTGCGGAAGAGTACGAAGTCGGCGGACACGTTGGCGTTGTGTTCCGCGCCTGACGATCGAACTCGGCTCGGGAACCGCGTTTATCGGCTTTTTAGCTAAAACTTGTAAAAACAGTTGACACAACCGCAATATGTTTATATAATAATAAAGCACTTTTGAATAAAGTAGAGGTAAATAGATATGAAAGAGAAAATCCAACCTAACTACAAAGTTGTAGACGTAGTATGTGCTTGCGGAGCTACATTCAAAGCAGGCACCACCAAGAATACCGATGTTATCAAAGTCGATATCTGCAACAAATGCCATCCTTTCTACACCGGTAAGCAAAAGGTAGTAGACGCCGGCGGTAGGGTTGATCAATTCAACAAGCGTTACGGCAGAAAATAGCGAAATTTGCAAAACAAGCGATAGGTGCAGTTTTTTACTGCACCTATTTTGCTAAAAACGGGAGCTGAAATGTCAAGGAAAAACTGTGCCGATATCGGCGGTCAAGCCGTACTTGAAGGGGTTATGATGCGCGGCAAACGTGCCGAAGCCATAGCTTGCAGGGATCCTTACGGCAATATCCAAATAGAGAGCAAAAGATTGCCGCAAAGGAATTCCGTAATCTACAAGATACCCGTCCTTCGCGGAGTAATAAGCTTCGTAGACAGTCTTGCGGACGGAACCAAGACGATAATGCGTTCGGGCGAAGTTTTCGGCGACGACGCGGAAGCGGAGCCGACCAAAGCGGAAAAGTGGCTGTCCGACAAACTCAAAATCGACGCCATCAAACTTGCCTCCGTCATAGGCGTGGTACTCGGGCTGATTTTTGCGGTAGGTCTGTTCATAGTCGTGCCGACGCTAATCAAAAATCTGGTATTCAAGTATATCGATATGTCCGCGCTCGGCGCGTGGGCAAGCTTTGTCGAGAACCTTGCTCTCGGACTTGTAAAAATTGCCATTTTGGTGGGATACCTCGGCGCCATCTCCCATATGAAAGAGATTAAACGCCTCTTTTCTTACCACGGAGCCGAGCACAAGACCATCGCGTGCTACGAGAACGGCTTGGAACTCACCGTTGAAAACGTTCGCAAACAAAAAAGACTCCACGATAGGTGCGGCACTAACTTTATATTTATAGTTATACTCGTGTCCGTGCTGTTCTACTCGGTGTTCTTTGCGTTTTTGCAAGCGGTTGCCGGGTGGAAACCCTCGCTGCAAATATACGAGATACTCATCAGACTCGGGTTACTGCCGTTTGTGGCGGGCTGTTCGTACGAGGTGCTCAAACTTCTCGCAAAGTTCGATAACCCCATAGTCCGCGTGCTCAAAGCGCCGGGGCTTGCTCTCCAACTCATCACGACCAAGGAGCCGGACGACTCCATGATCGAAGTCGCCATGGCGTCCTTCAATGAGGTGCTTGCACTTCAAGCGGACGAAAGTATGCCTACCAAAACTTTCCGCACCTCCGTCACCGTCAAAAAGGCGCTTGCGGAGCTTGACGCCGTCAACGATAAACACTACGAGAACGAGGAGATACTTATGTCACTCCTTGGCGAAAGCAACAGGAGCGCGATTCCTCCCGAAAGAGTGTTCTACAAAGACATCGCAGACAAGGCAAAAGCCATCGCGTCGGAGCGCGCCAAAGGCGGCAAACCGCTACAATATCTTTTGGGTACGGCGGTGTTCTACGGATATAATATTAAGGTAGACGCGCGCGCGCTGATACCGCGCTTCGATACGGAACTCCTTGCAGAGCAAGCCATAAAAGCACTCGGAAAAGGTGCGGGAGCGGACAAAACCGCCTTGGAGCTTTGTACGGGTTCAGGGGCAATTGCGGTAACCGTTTGCAAGGAAACGGGAGCCCGAATCACCGCAAGCGACATTAGTCAAGACGCGCTTGACCTTGCGGAAGAGAACGCAAAAGCACTCGGCGCGGACGTCAGATTTGTCTTAGGCGACTTGTTCGAGCCGATCAAAGGCAAATATGACGTGATAATTGCCAATCCGCCGTACATCCCTACCGGGGATATATCGGGGTTGGACGCCGAAGTCAAGGACGCCGAGCCTTTGCTTGCCTTGGACGGCGGCGCGGACGGCTTGGATTTCTATCGCAGGATCGCCGCGGATTACAAGGATTATCTGAATCCCGGAGGCGTTTTGCTCTTAGAGATAGGAGTGGGGCAAGCCGAAGCGATCAAAGAGTTGTTCGGCGAGGTAGAGTTTATCTCCGATTACAACAATCCGCCGGTGCAAAGAGTTGCCATAATCAAAAATAAAATTGTAGAGGAATAGAGATATGTTTGAGAAGTTAGACGCTATGCGCGCGAGGTTCAAAGAGGTTACGGAGCTCATATCCGACCCTGCGACCGTTGCCAAGAGAGACGAGTGGCAAAAGCTTGTCAAGGAGCACGCACAGCTCGAACCCATCGTGGAGGCTTACGAGAATTACCTCAAAATGGGCGAAGAGATGGAAGGGTGCAAAGAGATGATGCACTCCGACGACAAAGATATGAAGGACATGGCGGAAGCCGAGTACTATGAAATCCGCGATAAGCGCGACGCGCTTGTAGAGGAGCTCAAACGCATGTTACTCCCCAAAGACCCCATGGACGACAAAAACGTTATTATAGAAATTCGCGGCGGTGCCGGCGGAGAGGAAGCCAACCTGTTCGCAGCAGAGCTTATGCGCATGTATCATTGCTTTGCGGACAGACTTCGTTGGAAAGTAGAGGACATCAACGTCAATGAGACGGAGCTCGGCGGTATCAAGGAAGCCACGTTTATGATTACCGGCAAGGGCGCGTATTCCAAAATGAAATACGAGAGCGGAGTGCACCGCGTCCAACGCGTACCGGAGACGGAAAGCCAAGGAAGGGTGCACACATCAACGGTAACCGTGGCGGTATTGCCGGAAGCCGAGGACGTGGACATCGAGTTCAACGAGAAAGACTTCATGATAGATACTTATCGTTCGGGCGGTGCGGGCGGACAGCACGTCAACAAGACCGAGAGCGCGGTACGTATCACCCATATCCCCACGGGCATAGTGGTAGAGTGTCAGGACGAGCGTTCCCAAATCAAGAACAGGGAGAAGGCGTGGAAGGTCATGAAATCGCGCTTGTACGACCATTTCCAAACGATGAAAGACAAAGAGTACGCCGAAAATCGTCGCACGCAGGTAGGAACGGGCGATCGCTCGGAACGTATCAGGACGTACAACTTCCCGCAAGGCAGGGTCAGCGATCACCGCATAGGCTTGACGCTTTACAACATAAACGAGTTTATGAACGGCGATTTATTCGAGATGGTAGAGGCTTTGGCGTTGGCTGATCAGAACGCAAAACTCAGCAAAATCGAGAATTAACGGCTAGTTGCGGATAATATCAACATAAGTAATATAAACTCATACAAAAATGTCGTTTTAACTACTTGAAAAATTTATAAAAGATGTTAAAATGTATATGGAAAGAGTTTTCCTATTAACCAAACAAGCGAGGCAATATGATTAAGATTATATACGGATCCAAAGGCACGGGTAAAACCAAGACGATAATCAATGAGGCGAACGCCAGCATCTCCAAAGAAGTCGGCGATATCGTCTTTATTACGGATACATCGCGTTATACGAGGGAGATCAAGTATCAGATTCGTTTTACTAATACTAAAGAAAGTCGCATCAATACCGAAGACGGACTTATCGGCTTCATACAAGGCATGTTGGAAGCAAACTACGATATCCGCCTTATCTATGTAGACGGCGCGGCGCGCATGATAGGCAAAGATATCAACGATATGGGCTCGTTCTTCGAGAGGCTGACGTCCATAGCACGCAAGACGGAGGCGACTTTTGTGCTAACCGTTTCCTGTGATTACGAGAATTTGCCGAGTTTTGTCAAAGACATCGTAGACGCGCAGAACAAATAGAAATTTTCTAAGTACGCACGGCGGGCGTTGCCCGTCGTTTTTGTAAGGAGAATAGTATGCAAGATCAAGTTCCCCAAAAGAAATCGGTTGTTTATAGCGGTATACAACCTACCGGTATCATTACCGTAGGCAATTACGTGGGCGCCATAAATAATTGGCTCAAAATGCAGGATGATTACGATTGTATTTTCGGCATAGCGGATCTTCACGCGTTGACCGTCAGGCAGAACCCTGCCGAATATAGGGCGAGGGCGCTTTCGTTCTTTGCGCAATACCTTGCGTGCGGTTTGGATCCCGATAAGTCGATAATATACTTCCAGTCGCATGTTCACGAACACGCCGAGCTTGCGTGGATACTTAATTGCTATACTTATATAGGCGAAATGAGCCGTATGACTCAGTTCAAGGATAAGTCCCAAAAACACAAAGACAATATCAATATGGGACTTCTCGATTATCCCGTGCTTATGGCGGCGGACATTTTGTTGTACCAAACGTCCCTTGTCCCCGTAGGCGTCGACCAAAAACAGCATTTGGAGATTGCTCGCGATATAGCGGAAAGATTCAATAATCTTTATTCGCCCACGTTCGTGCTTCCCGAAGGCTACATATCCAAGCAGGGAGCCAAGATATTCAGCTTGCAAGACCCCACTTCCAAGATGAGCAAATCGGATCCGGATCCGAATGCCGCGGTTTCCATTATAGATGACGCCGACAGCATTATGCGCAAGTTCAAGCGCGCCGTAACGGATTGCGAATCGGTGGTAGAGTATAGAGCGGATAAACCGGGAGTTTCCAATTTACTGACGATTTTCTCCGTGTTCAGCGGCAGAAGCATAGAAGATCTCGTCAACGAATACCACGATGCAGGCTACGCCAAGTTCAAAGAGGCTGTCGGTGAAGCCGTTGTCGAGAAGTTGCGCCCCGTCCGTGAAGAGTACGCGCGCCTTATGGGCGACAAAGCCTACCTTGCCGACGTCGCCAAACTCGGCGCCGAGAAAGCTTCCGCCATTGCGCGCAAAACCATGTCGAAAGTCAAGCGCAAAGTCGGGCTTGTCACATTCTGACCGGAGCCGCATACAACCGATACAACGTAACGAGGCGAGTAGCCTCGTTTTTTGCAAACACATCAACCTTGCGAAACAGCCTCATACAATATTATTTGGCAAGTGAGTTTCTTTTTGAGCATCCGGAATAGAGGCGTACTTTTAACGAATATTTAATTAGCGTATAATAATATTAAGTATATAGAAGTAAGTCGGTAAGTTTATCTTGCCAAAGATGCGGAATTATATTATAATATGATAGATGTTCGGATATATTAGAGCTTACAAACCCGATATGCGCATTAAGGACTACGCCGTTTACCGCGCGTACTATTGCGGACTCTGCAAATGTATCGGTAAACACAATCCTTGCCTTATGCGCTTTGGCGTGAACTACGATATCACGTTTTTGACGATGCTTGCGCATAATTACGCCAAGCTTACGCCGCAATTCGAGGACGGCAGATGCGTAATTCACGAAGCGGGCAGGAAGTTTAAGGTAGTTAAAGAAGACGCCGTACAGCTTGCCGTTTGCGAGGTCAATACCATCCTCGGATACTACAAAGTCGCGGATGACGCCTCGGACGAAAAACGCTTGAAGCACATATTGGCAAAAGCCTATATCAATGGCAAATACAAGCGCGCAGCACGCAAGCACAAAGAGCTTGACGCGGCGCTTACAAGGATTTTCGGCGAACTCGACAGATTGGAGCGCGAAGATTGCCGAGATATAGACGCTCTCGCCGCGCTTTCCGGCGAAATGCTTGTAGCTATTGCCAAGGAAGTTTGCCTGAACCCCGACGCCGACTTAAACGTGCTGACGGACAACTTGGGCAGATGGATATACGTTATCGACGCGTTTGACGACCTTGCAAAGGACATGAAGTCAGGTAGCTTCAATCCGCTCAAACCTACGGGAACATTGACGGACGTAGAGCTTGACAAGATCCGAACCGCCGTAAGCCAAAGGCTTAATGCGTATGTCAAGGAAATAACAACCGCTTACGACCATATGGATATAACCATAGACGAACCGCCGCTTTCGAACGTAGTGTACATGGGTATACCGTCCACTACGCAAGAGATATTGACATCAGGAGGTAAAAAATGCAAAAAGACCCTTTTGTGAGACTCGGAGTAACCGATTCGGTAACCCAAAACGAGCTTTACGAAGCGTATAAGAAAGAACGTAGCAAATGGGAGAGCAAGCGTTTTGCCCCGGGAGAAGAAGGGGAAGAAGCTTGTGAAAAGTTAGACGAGATAGAATCCGCTTATAGGGAAGCGGACGAGATCTTGCGTTCGCGCTACTATGTTTCCGAAGAACCGGACGATACGCTCAAAACGGTAGACGAGCACCTCAAATGCGGACGTTACGCCGAGGCGGAGAGGCTCTTGGACGACTATGACGATCACAATGCAGAATGGCACTTTTTGTATTCCATAGTCTGCCACGCGAAGAAGAACGAGAGCGAAGCTTTGGAACATTTACGGCAAGCCGTCAATTTGGAGCCTACCAACATGCAATATTCCGACGCGTTGAAGAAGCTTCAAGATTACGTAAACGTCAGGAACAACCGCACGTACAGGAATAACTACAATCCTTACGCGGATATGGGTAACGGCAGAAGTTATAGGGACGATGTTCGTCCGTCGCGCAGCGTTACGCCGTGCGATTGTTGCACAAGTCTGTTGTGCGCGGATTGCTGTTGCGAGTGCATGGGCGGTGACCTGATAACCTGTTGCTAAATGAAGAATCGTTTTTCATCAAAAAAAATCGCCCTTGCCGGTATCGGCGCGGCGATTTCTCTTTTGAGTGTAATTGCTTCGTTTTATGTCCGAGTGGCGTCGCTTGCGTTCAATGCGCTTGCGGTTGTGGGCATGTTGTTGCCTCTTTCGCAAAAATATTATAGGGAATCCATACTTGCCTACGTTGCCGTATGCTCCTTGGGCGGAATATTTGCAAACATCAATATTTTGCCTTTCGTATTGGTCGGAGGCGCTTACACCATAGCCACAGTCTATATGGACGAAAAACGCGATAAATTCAAGCCGATCTATGCGTATATAGTCAAAGTCGCGTATTCGTGCTTTGTGTTTTGCGTGTTTTACTACTTGACCGATATTTTGGTTGTAGACTTTCAAAAGTTAGGCGTCACGGTAGAGAACAAGGCTCTTACTTACGTCGTCCTAAACATAATTTTCACCTGTCTGTTTATCGCATACGACGCGTTTTTGCTTTGGAGCTACAAGTACTACATTCCGCTCGTAGACAAAATCACCAAGAATTTACATTGACTTACTAATTACGCGACTTTTGTTATCGGCGTAAATCTCGGATAGGTAAATAGCGCCGGTCAGCATGACGTCGTTAAAATATTTGTTTATCAGACGGTAAAAGATTATTTTGCCGTCTCTTCTCGTGCCGACCATGCCGGCGTCGCGCAGTAGCTTTAATTGGTGTGACACCGTAGTTTGATTCAAGTCGAGAAGAGCGGCTATGTCACTTACGCAAAGCTCGTCTATTGCAAGAGCGGACAGCATTTTCAGCCTCGTAACATCACTGAAAACAGAGAAAAACGCACTCATGTCCGACAAATCGGCATTTGTCGGCAGATAATGTTTGATAAGTTGAATCGTTGACGAATTTACGATAATCTCTTCCATATTTACTCCTTTTATAAAATAGTAAATCGTACACAAAATCAAGTTTCGTCGCATATTGTAGAAATGAAAAATAATTTGTCGGAGGGATTATGAACGGTAATAATTCATTGCTTGCCCTGTTGCTGATAATGATTTGCTGTGGCGGTTGCGGAGAGGATAGCGTTTGCAACGATAAGTGCTTGGCGTTGTGCTTGATCGTTCTATGCTGTGGCGGCGGCTGTGGGGGCGTCTAAGCACGCTGCTTTACGCCGTTAAAAAC
>CAVIFU010000037.1:0-14893 GCA_963642145.1 Ruminococcus bicirculans (ex Wegman et al. 2014) | reverse complement strand
AGCAACTTTCAGCGTTAAGAAGATACTTGCAGATAACAAAGCCATTAAACGCACTCACTATCTAAGCGAAGACATCCCGGGTTACGAAACAGACTCGGAAGACACAATAGATTCGGAAACTACAACCGATACGGAGCCCATCAACCCAAACGAGGAATAGCCGTATCAAGGTTTATTTTGTCTCAGGAACGCGACAGCGTGAGTTCTCATATTAAATTCCAATTTTTGCTTACGGTGTGAATTCGGTTTGGGGATTCACGGTTTTTTAATTTAAGAGAATTCGTGTTTTTGTAAATTTTAGCTTGAATTAAGGTTGGTATGATATATAATAGTCATTGGAGGTCAATATGCGCTTACTTCTTGCCGAGGATGAAAAGGCTCTTTCCGCCGCCCTCGTAACAATACTTAAACACAATAACTATTCGGTGGACGCCGTTTACAACGGGACGGACGCAATAGATTATCTTGCTTCCGGCATGTACGACGTTGCCATTCTCGACGTCATGATGCCCGGCGCGGACGGTTTTACGGTGCTGAAAACGGTGCGCGAAAACGGCAATAAAATCCCCGTAATCATGCTTACGGCGCGGACGGAAACGGACGACAAAGTTATGGGGCTCGACCTTGGCGCGGACGATTATTTAACCAAACCTTTTGTCGCCAAGGAATTGCTTGCGCGCATTCGCGCCGTTACTCGCAGGAATCCGGAATTAACCGACAATGAGCTGAAATTCGGTGATATTTCACTTGATCGCACGTCTTACGAGCTCAAATCGGCATCATCCAAAGTTTTGCTCACAGCCAAAGAATATCAGATTATGGAGATGTTCATGCTTAATCCCTCCGAAGTTGTCTCCGCAGAAAAATTCATGGACAGAATATGGGGGTTCGAGTCGGACGCGGAAATCAACGTCGTATGGACGTACATATCGTATCTGAGGAAGAAGTTGAAGTCGCTCGGCGCGCACACAAGCATAAAGGCGGTGCGCAACATCGGATATAAATTGGAGAAATGACATGTTCAAAAAGCTAAGGACAAAGTTTATTATCGTTGCCATGGTGGCTACCGCATTGGTGCTGTTACTGATTATCGGCGGTATAAACATATACAATTATGTCGAAATCGACAAAAAAGCGAGCGAAACATTGTCTCTTTTGGAGCGCAACGACGGCAAATTCCCACGCGAACACGAACCGCAAGGACAAGGAGACAAGGGTATTTCGCCCGAAGCTCCGTTTGAAACGAGATTTTTCACCGTCATGTTCAAAGACGGCGCGGTTGCTGCCGTCAATATCGATAAAATCGCCGCGGTAGACGCGGAAACGGCGGCAAAATACGCCGAGGAAGTCTATGCCTCGAACAAAACCGAGGGCTTCAAAAATAACTATAAGTACCTCAAAACGACGGCGCCCGAGGGCGACGTAATGATAATTTTCCTTGACTGCACGCGCGACCTAAGCACTTTCTATGAGTTTTTGGAAGCCAGCCTTATCATGAGTTTTGTAGGGCTTGCCGTTGTCGCGGTGCTGGTCTTTGTGCTGTCCGGAGTGGTAATGAAGCCGGTTGCCGAAACATATAAAAAGCAAAAGCAATTCATTACGGACGCCAACCACGAACTCAAAACGCCGCTGACGGTGATAAGCGCAAGTTGCGACGTCCTGGAAATGGAGTCCGGCGAAAACGAATGGACCAAAACAATCAAGAGCGAAGTGGTCAAACTTACCGAGCTTACCAACAAACTCGTGTTCCTCTCGCGCATGGATGAAGGGAGCGCAAACTCAGCCAAAACCGAATTCTCTCTAACCGAAGTCGTTGAAGACGCAGCCAAACGTTATGCGGTAATTTCGGAATCCGAAAATAAGAAATTCGATACCCAGATCGAACAAAACGTCACCATTAACGGCGACATATCAGAAATGCGAGAGCTTGTGGATTTACTCCTTGACAACGCCTTTAAGTACTCCGACGAAGAGGGCAACGTAAGGCTCGAACTCCAAAAGGTCAACGGCAAATCTCGCTTGACCGTATCCAATACGACCGCGGGCGTTCCCCAAGGCGACTTGGGCGTATTGTTTGAACGATTCTATCGGCTCGACTCTTCACGCAACAGCGCGACCGGCGGTCACGGCATCGGGCTTTCCGTTGCGAAAGCCATCGTCGAACAGCACAAAGGCAAAATCACGGCGCGCTCCGCCGACGGCAAGACGATAGTCTTTACGGTTACATTATAAGTGTTTCGGGCAGGCGACAGCCTCGCGGTCACTTTTTAAGCATTTCGGAGGGGAGACGATAATTTTGTTCGCCTCCCCTGTTTTTGGAATTCACTCGGAGAATTTACCGCAATCCGAGTATCCGCTCAAACATATCTTGACAGGCGCGCGCACGTTATGTTATTATAATAACAGCGTAAGATAACTCACTTATATGCGCGGGAGGTTATATGGAATATTTACACATTATCATCGACGTAGTAGTAGCGCTTGTATTGCTCTTGACGATAATTCTCGGCGTTAAACGCGGATTGGTCAAGACAAGCGTCGGTCTTATATATGTGGTGCTTGCCATCGTCATTACGGTAGCGGCGACGGCGCCCCTTACCAACGTCATTATCAAGGGTACGAATTGGAGCCAAGGGCTGCAAACCAAGTTGGAAGAATCTATTTCCACCAAGCTCCCCAATGCCTACGTCAACGTATTCTATGACGATATCGAGGGTCAGGACGAAAAAGGTCTTGTCTACGAGGACGCAAGCGGCGAACGCCACAACTTTGACGACATCCTCAAAGACGACGCTCTCATCAACGCTCTCGGTTTAACCCAATACATCAAGCCTTCCGCGGAAGAACTCCTCAAAGAGCAAGCCGACGCCCAAGGCATTGCGTATGACAGTGTAGAGAACCAAATTACGTTTATAGACGCCGTAACCACACCGCTTACTTCGCTGATATTTACCGTAGCGGTAGGCGCGTCGCTATTTATACTGTCGCTCATTGTGCTGAGATTGCTGTTACTGCTACTCAGCGCGCTTATCAGGAGGCTGTACATAGTGCACTTCCTGGACAAGCTGCTCGGCGGTATAATGGGTTTACTGCTCGGCGTGGTATTTATACTCATCATCCTCATGGTTGTACAACTCATGAGCGGATTTACGTTCATGGAGCCCGTCAACGAGATTTTGGCAAAGACTACGCTTACCAAGTTCTTTATGGACAACAACATCATATATAAATTCGTGGTAGACAAGATTAACTTGCAACAACTCATAGACGGCATTGCCCAAAAAAGCAATTCGTAAATAAGTAAGGGAAAGGAGGCAGTTATGGCACGCAGATTTTTAACATTTATGTTAGGAATTATAACGGGTATACTCATACTCGTTATTGCCGTGGGCGGCACCGCGTACGTCGTTTTGACCAAGGAAGGCGGAATGGCGACCGTCCAAGAGAAAATTGAAGGGTCAGAGATAAACAACACCCTACATATCAATCTCAGTGAAGAGCAACAGGCGCAAAGCTTGCTCGAATACGGACAAGGGCTTATTTCGGCGTTTTCCAATTTATCTTCCGGCAAAATCGGAGATTTGGAGGACACGCTCGGCATAACGGCGATATCCGATTTGATAAGCGACACCATCGGTCTTGACGCCGAGATTATCAGGAGCAGTTCCTTAGAGAATTTAGGCGAAACGATAACGAATAACCTTACCTTACAGGTAATGACGGACAAATTCGGTATCGAACTCCCCGACATGCCTTTGTTCCAAGATGAGGAATTCCTCTCTAAGCCGGTATCCACCGCGTTCGGCTCGCTTGACCAAGAAACGCTCGACAAGATTGTGGAAGTAGTCTATGATGACGAAGCCACCGCCGACAAGCCCGCGTCAAGCAAACTATTGCAAAGGCTCGGCAAGAAAACGATAAAGGAAGCCTCCTCCGATATGGACGGCATCGTCAAGGAAACCGAAGTTGCCGACGTAATGACGATTACGGACGACAGTTCGGAAGTCCTTAAATATTTCCGCGATAACAACACGACCATTGACGGCATAGACCAAGCCATCAAGGATATGAAAATATCTAACGCAATTACCGTAAACGACGATAGCTCTTCCGTCATGAAGTATCTCGCAGAGAAAAAGCTTGACGAAATAGACGGAGCCATCAAGGAAATGAAAATTGCCGACGCCGTAGACATCGTTACGGATGAAGAAGTGGCGGCGGCAAAAGAGGACGGCAAAGAACTGACCGCGTCTTCCCCCGTTCTCCAATACTTCAAACGTAACGGAACCACTTTGGACGGCATAAACACCGCAATCAAAGATATGAAGGTAGGAGACGCCATAACCATAGACGAAAACAGCTCCTCGGCTATGAAATATCTCCAAGACAAAAAGCTTGACGAGATAGACGGAGCCATCAAAGTCATGCCCGTTGCGGACGCCGTTGAAATAGTTACCGACGAAGAAGCGGCGGCGGCAGCCAAAGAAGGCAAAACGCTGACCCCGTCTTCTCCCGTTCTCCAATACTTCAAAAATAGCAAAACGACCCTCGAGGGACTCAACACCGCCATCGAGGCTATGAAGATATCCGACGCGGTGAAAATAGTTACCGACGAAGAAGCGGCGGCGGCAGCTAACGAAGGCATAACGCTGACCCCGTCTTCTCCCGTTCTCCAATACTTCAAAAAGAAGGAAGCAAGGCTCAATAATCTTAACGACGCCATCGAGGCTATGACCATCGGCGACGCCGTTAAAATAGACACAAACAGCTCAAAAGTTTTGCAATACCTGCAAAAAACCAAGCTTACCGAGCTCGACGCAGACATCAAAAAAATGACCATCGGAGACGCCGTCGCAATAGACTCGAACAGCTCAAAAGTTTTGCAATACTTGAAAAACACCACGCTCGATGGGCTCGACAAAGCCATCAACGATATGAAAATCGGCGACGCCGTTGAAATCGTTCTCGACAGCGAAGCGACCGAGGAAAAACCCGCGTCTTCCAAAGTTTTGCAATATCTAAAAGACGCTAAACTCACCGAGCTTGACGATAAGATTAAGAAAATGAAGATATCCGACGCCGTGGCGGTTAATGAGAATTCGCACGCGATACTCCAAAAAATATCCGATCTTACGCTTACCGAGCTTGGCGACAAAAATACTCTCCAATCGAGGATAAACGACGTTACCATAGGTGAAGTCGTTACCGTCGGAGATGACTCGGAACCCATACTCGTGGCGTTGAAGGATACCACTCTTGGCGGACTTAACGACAAAATCAAGACCTTAACCGTCAAAGATGTATTTAAGGATAACGACGTGGGTATACTCTCAGCCGTACCGGAAGACACTACCTTAGACAAAATAGCGGAGAGTCTGACAAATACCTTTAAAGGCACCGGACTCTACTCTATGCGCGCAATGGGCATGTTCGATTATAAACTGGACTACGAAGACGAAACCACACATGACGAGTATGTCAAGAAAGCAAATATGCACAACGCCACGCCGCAAAATCTTGTAAACGCGATGACAAGTATGGTCGACGCCGTAGACTCAGGCAACATTTCCAAAATAAAAGAGGCAATGGCGAAGACAAACAACGTCAAAATATACCTTAAAGAGAGTACTACCCAATTGAGCAGCATTACTCCCACGAAAACTGTTCAAGAATACACCGGAACAGTTACTTATACGGGCGGTTCCGCGCATTATACGTATTATCTCCAAAAGGGCGGCTCTACAGATAACGTTAAGGATATAGACAGCATAGTAACTAAGGACACCACAAGCGGATACTATGTGATAACTCCGTCTATTGTCAAAAAGCTCGCGACAGTAGCCGGCGAGGTATGCTACGGCGTAACGTTCTTTGTGGATGACGGCATCAAGATTGCCATAACCGATACCTATTCGGACGGAACAAAGGGTAATTTCGATTGCCTGTTCGGCATGGACTTTGCTTGCGCGACTACCGATTCGAACGCCTTAGCGTTCTACACCGATAGCACGGGCATGATAAACGCGACTTCCGACGGCGGATACGCATACTTCCGTTGTAACAATATCTATGTCGAAAGTAGCGCTACGGACGCTAAAACTTGGGCTACTTGCGGCAAGACCGCCGAAGACCTGTTCACCGTCAAAACGCTCTACAAGAACGCGACAGACAAGGCGAACCGCACAAAGACAAGAAACACGCTTATAGAAATCGTAACCGACACTACCAAATAACCGAGGCGTTAAATGAAACTCAAACTTAACGGCAACAACTCGAGCCTTCGCACTCTTTTAGAGGGCGAAGGCTTTGTATTCCCCTGCGGAGGCAAAGGCTTGTGCGGACGGTGCAGAATAATCGCGCCGAGCCTCACTCCTACCGATAGGGACAAAGCGTTTATAACGGAGGACGACCTCGCGCGCGGCGTAAGGCTGGCGTGCGACAAAACGATAAACGGCATAACGGAAATAGACTGCGAACTCGAAAAACGCGCCGTTAAGCCCAAAAAAATCGACCACGCGGACGCCTATGTCGTCTACGCTGAAGACGCAACCTATATAGGGCTTTGCGACGAAGGCGAGATACTCGACGGACTGACTCTTCCGCCGACTCCCGTCAATTACAGGGCGCTGCGCGGTACCGCCCAAAAGGAAGCCGTCGAACTCTACGAAAAGCACGGACTTGCCAAGGCAAGTACGTTTTTGGTAACCGGAACACCGCAAAAGGTTACCGAAATGACGTCTATTATAGAAACGTTCGACAAAGGACAAACCATAGACGCCGCGCTCATGAATATGCCGTCCGAGGACGTTTATCTGCCGCCGAAGCCCTCCGCGCTCATAGGCGGAGACTTCCTACTGGAACTCCTTGACAGAGAAGTCGGGACGCTGGTCACAAAAGGATTTTACTTCGGATACATTGCGGAGAACTCCGTGTACTGCGCGCGTGTGGCGTTGGACAACCAAAACCCCGCGCCCTATCTTGCGACGGCGGAATACTTCGTTGAAAAATTCCGCCCGACTAAAGTCGTTTCCATCGGGGAGCCGACGGGCGTAATCGCTGATTCCGCCCGAGAGCCGTCCGCATGCGACATCAACGCGGCGAGGGCGCTTGCCGAAAACAGAGTCAAAACCAAGCTCGACAGGTTGGCGCACAAAGTAGAAACGCTCGACCTCGCAAACGACGAGCTCTGGCAGGAGATACTAACGTATATTTCCGAGTAGCGCGGTAAACCGCGTTTCCGTATCCAAAACGCCGACGACGTCCGCGCCGTCCGACGACATCGTGTCGAGCAAAATGTATAGCTCGACTTCCAAATCCGCAACTTTGCTCAACACCCCCGAACCGTTTGCCGAGCAACCCTCATACATTCGATAAGAGGGTATTTTTTTGCCCTCGTCCATACCGCGGAGGGCGTTCAAAGAAGATTCTTTGAGCGAAATCGCATAAGAAACGAGTTTGCGCCGCGCGTAAGGGGAATTCGTCAGCAAAGCGATTTGTTGGCGCAAAATGTCGGTAGCCGACTCGATTTGCGGATTCGCGGAGCCGTGCAGCTTAACGTTGTAGGCTCGCGCCAAGTTCTCCATGTAATCGGATTCCATATCACCTCGCCCCAATATATGCGCTACTCGGCAACTTGGTTAACGCAAGTACGCAAATTTGTAAAATTCCTTATTTACAATGCGCGCGCGGTAATATATAATAATAGTGTTACAAACCAAGGAGGTCATATGGAAAGCGAACAAACAACAAACGTAACTCAAACCGCCCAAGCTCCGATTGCTCCCAAAAAGTACATGAGCAAAAAAGAACTTATTATGTACGGCGTGGCTGCCGGCGGACAAGGTATGGTATATGCCATAATGTCCGGGTACATCAGCGACTTCTATATCAACGTCATGGGACTGCCTCTCATATTCGTTATGTTGCTGATGTTGCTTGCAAGAATATGGGACGCCATCAACGATCCCATGATGGGCGTCATCGTAGATAAGTGCACCACTCCGTGGGGAAAAATGAAGCCTTACGTGTTGTTTACGGCAATACCCATTGCACTTCTTACATTCTTTATGTTCTATTGCCCGGAAGGCTGGAACAAAACCGAACTCATGATCTACGCCGGATTTATCTACGTATTCTGGGGAATGGTCTACACCGTTTCAGACGTGCCGTTCTGGTCGATGCCCAACGTCATGACTCCCGATCCCGCCGAACGCGCCAACACGATTTCTTTCGGCAGAACCGTCAACGGCGTGGGTTCCGCAATACCTATGGTAATGTTTGCGGTACTCTCCTGGATACCTTACTTCAAGGGTAACGGACTCGAAATTGCCAAACAAAAATATATGATTATGGCGATTACCGCTTCCGTACTCGGCGTCGCGCTCTTCTCGCTCTCGTTCTTCTTCACCAAAGAAAGAGTTACCATTCCGCCCAAAAAACAAAGAAGTTATGACGAGCCCGGCATGCTCAAACGTATATTTACCTGCAAGCCCCTCATGCTTGTCGTCATCATGGGTATACTTTCGAGCGGTAGATATATGATGTCCGCCGCCGCCGTACACGTCGCGCGTTACGCGTTCTACATCGGACCTTCGCTTGACGGTCTTACGGGAGCCGAACTCGAAAAGGCTCTCGACTCGAGCGTGGGCACCGTTTCCACGATATTCCAGATCTGCTCTGCAATAGGTATGTTCGGCTCCATGCTCATCATGCCGTTGCTTTACAAGAAATTCGACTACAAAAAGATAGTTATTTTTACCTGCCTCGCGGGCTTTGCCGCAAGCATTTGCACCACGATTATAGGCTCTTTGAGTATCTACACCACCGCAAGTTGGCTTGTATATATGCTCATACCGTTTATCATTATACAATGTATACCTCTCGGCGCGTTGAACGTAACGTCCTACGCGATGATAGGCGACAGCTTGGATTACCTCGAATGGAAAACCGGCTTCCGCGACAACGCTTTGGGCTCGGCTTGCCAATCATTTGTCAATAAGCTCGGCAACGCGCTTGCCACCACATTCATAGTAATAATGTATATGATCGTAAATATCGATCCCGCGCAAAGCGTCGCTCAGGGCGCCATCAAAGCCGTTACGGAAATGACCAACGCCCAAAGAATGGGTATGTTCGCGCTCGTATCCGTAGTGCCGGGCGTCAGCTTACTGCTCTGCTCAATACCGATCTTCTTCTACGACTTGGTCGGCAAAAAGAAAGAAACCATCACTCGCGAACTCATGGAACGTCGCGAGGCTAACGGAATCAAAATCGAAGAATAAAAGGAGGATATATGTTTACCTATCCCAAATTCAAAAGCGGCAAACAAGTTCTGACTCGCGTGTACGACAAAAAAACCGCGCCGATGATGATGAATATCACCGTGTACCGCGTCAAAAAAGGCGAGAGCGTAACTCTCGCGGAACCCGAAATGGAAACGGCAGTGTTGCTGTTGGAGGGCGAAATAACCTACTTCTACGAGGATAAAGAAGTATCGGCAAAGAGGAGCGGAGTATTTACCGAGCTACCCACATGCCTGCATGTCGCCAAAAACGTCGAAGTGGTCGTCAGAGCCGAAACCGACGCGGAAATACTCGTCCAAAGCACCGAGAACGAAAATACTTTCGCTTCCCGTCTCTTCCGCGGCGAAGACTGCGTCAAATTCGTGTCATGCGACGGCAAATGGGAAAACACCGCCGTCCGCGACGTCGTGGACATCATCAATATCCACAATTCCCCCTACTCCAATATGGTGCTCGGCGAGGTCTACGCAAGGCAAGGCAGATGGTGGAGCTATATTCCGCATTTCCATCCGCAACCCGAGGTCTACTACTATAAGTTCGATCGTCCGGAAGGCTTTGGCGCATGCTTCATCGGCGACAAGGCGTATACTATCAAAGACGGCTCCTGCGGTATGTTCGAAGGCGGATACACCCACGCTCAGGTTACCGCGCCCGGATACCCGATGTACTGCGCTTGGATGATACGCCATTTGCCCGGAGATCCGTGGGACAACACTCGTACAGATAAGCCGGAATATACGTGGCTACTCAACCAAGATAAATAAGGAGATCTATGAAAAATACCGTAAGAATGACCGTAGGCGAAGCGGTCGTAAAGTTTTTGGATAACCAATACGTCTCTTTCGACGGCAAGGAGAATAAGTTCGTAGAGGGCGTGTATACCATTTTCGGACACGGATGCGTGCTCGGTATAGGCGAAGCCCTCGCCATGACGGATCACTCCCTCAAAGTCTATCAGGGCAAAAACGAGCAGGGTATGGCGCACGTGGCGATGTCCTATGCCAAACAAAACAACAGGCGTAAGATTATTCCTTGCGTTTCCAGCATAGGTCCCGGCGCTTGCAATATGGTCACCGCGGCGGCTTGCGCCACCGTAAACAACGTGCCCCTCTTGCTCTTCCCGGGAGATACGTTCGCGACTCGCAGACCCGATCCCGTCCTCCAACAACTCGAGCAACCCTACGACCTCAACGTAACGACAAACGACGCCTACAAGGCGGTTACGAGATACTTTGACCGCATCGTCCGCCCGGAAATGCTTGAAAGCGCGTTGCTCAACGCCATGCGCGTTTTGACGGATACCTCCAACACCGGAGCCGTTTGCATAGCCATGCCGCAGGACGTGCAAGGCGAAGTATACGACTTCCCCGCGTATCTGTTCGAGAGGCGCGTAACGCGCATTACACGCCCCGTAGCCGTGCGTGAAGAGCTCGAAGAAGCGGCGGAAGCCATCCGAGAATCACGCCATCCCTTGCTCGTCGTAGGCGGCGGAGCAAGGTACTCGGAAGCCGGTGAGGTTATCGCCGAGTTCGCCGAAAAATTCAACGTTCCCTTTGCCGAAACGCAAGCCGGCAAATCCACAATCCCCTGCACCGACCCCCATTATTTGGGAGGTCTCGGCGTTACCGGTAACGCCATGGCAAACAAAATCGCGCGCAACGCAGACCTCATCATCGGACTCGGCACAAGGTTCTCGGACTTCACCACGGCAAGCAAAACGCTGTACGCCGGCACCAAGGTCGTTACGATAAACACCAGCGTCTTCCACGGTTCCAAGCTCAACGCGATATATGCTACCGGCGACGTAAAAGCAACGCTTTCGGCACTCATTCCTATGCTTACGGGATACCGTTCCGCGTATATCGATGAATGCAAAACGGCGCAAAAAGAGTGGGCGAAAGAGATGGAACGCCTTACGCACATAGCTTATTCCGAGCATTTGACCCCGGAAGTCAAAAACTACATGCCCACCACTCTCAAAGATTTCAACGCCGCTACCGGCGCAAGGCTATGCCAAACCGCGGCGATAGGCATCGTGCGTGAAATCATACCTAAGGACGCCATAGTCGTCGGCGCTGCCGGCAGCCTCCCCGGAGATCTTCAACGCATGTGGGATACGGAGAGCCCGTATAGTTACAATATGGAATACGGCTACTCCTGCATGGGCTACGAAATTGCGGGCGCCTTGGGTAGCAAGCTTGCCTGCGGAGATAAGGAAGTCTATGCCTTTACCGGCGACGGTTCCTACCTAATGCTACACTCCGAGATGGTTACCGCCATCCAAGAGGGCAAGAAGATTAACGTACTTCTGTTCGATAACGGCGGATTCGGATGTATCAACAATCTGCAAATGGGCAAGGGCGTCAAGAGCCTTGCGACGGAATTCCGTTACGGAGCCAACGCGTCCACGCCGTTCGTACCCGTAGACTACGCCAAGTGCGCCGAGGGCTACGGCTACAAGACTTATACGGCAAGGACGGAAGAAGAACTCCGCTTTGCCTTGGAAGACTCCCTCAAAACTTACCGTCCCACGCTCATAGACATCAAGGTACTGCCCAAGACCATGACCGAGGGTTACGAAGGCGGTTGGTGGCAAACGGGCGTAACGCACGCTCCGCGTAACGAAAAACAAACAGAAGCCCTTAACGAGCTTTTGGAAAATATCAAAAAATAACTAAAAGAGGTAAACTTTATGTTAGACAAAAAGAAGATCAAATTAGGTATCGCTCCTATCGGTTGGACCAATGACGATATGCCCGATCTCGGCGCAGAGAATACTTTTGAACAATGCGTCAGCGAGATGGCTCTTGCCGGATTCAAAGGTACGGAAATCGGCAATAAATATCCTACCAAGGTCAACGCCCTCAAAAAGGCGCTCAACCTGCGCAAGCTCAAAATAGCCAACTGCTGGTTCTCGACTTATCTGCTTACCAAGCCTTTCTACGAGGTAGAAGCGGACTTCCACAAAAAGTGCAAATTCCTAAAAGCCATGGGCGCCAAGGTGATAGGCGTAAGCGAACAAAGCTACTCCATCCAAGGACAAATGGACACTCCCGTGTTCGAGGCTAAGCACGTCATGAACGAAGACGAGTGGGCGCTCCTCACCGACGGACTCAACCGCCTCGGCGAAATAGCTCTCGAAAGATACGGCATAAGCCTTACATACCATCACCACATGGGCACGGTCATCCAAACCGAAGCGGAAATCGATCGCATGATGGCTGAAACCGATCCCAAATACGTCAGCTTGCTGTTCGATTCCGGTCACCTTGCATATTGCGGCGAAAACTATATGTCCGTGCTCCGTAAGTACATCGGCAGAATCAAGCACATCCACCTCAAAGACGTCCGTCCCGACGTCGTGGCTGAAGTCAAGCGCAACCACCTCTCTTTCCTCCGCGGAGTAAGAATGGGCACATTTACCGTACCCGGTGACGGCGCCATCGATTTTGAACCGATATTCGACGTAGTGGCAAATTCCGATTACACCGGCTGGCTCCTCGTGGAAGCCGAGCAAGACCCTGCCGTCGCCAACCCCTTGGAGTACGCGATTAAGGCAAGAAAATACATCAAGAAAGTAGCTAAAATCTAATATAGGAGAATTACAATGATCAAAATTGGCATTATCGGCGCAGGCAGAATCGGCAAAGTTCATACCGAATCCGTCACGCGCTTTGTAAAGAACGCGGAAGTCAAGGCAATTGCCGACCCCTTCATGAGCCCGGAAACCGAAGCTTGGGCAAAAGCGCAAGGCATCAAGGAAACCTACAAGGACTATCACAAGATTTTGGAGGATAAAGAAATATCCATCGTCCTTATTTGCTCCTCTACCGATACCCACAGCCCCATCTCCATCGAGGCAATCAAAGCGGGCAAACACGTATTCTGCGAAAAACCCATCGACCACGACGTAAACAAGATCAAGGAAGTCATCGACGCCATCGAGCACTCCGGTGTCAAGTACCAAGTCGGCTTCAACAGAAGATTCGACCATAACTTCAAGGCAGCGCGCGAAGCCGTTAAATCCGGCAAAATCGGCGACCTGAACGTCCTCAAAATCTGCTCCCGCGACCCCGCGGCGCCTCCCGTCTCTTACATCAAAGTGTCGGGCGGAATATTCCTCGATATGACCATCCATGACTTCGATATGGTGCGCTACATGTCCGGCGACGAAGTAACCGAAGTGTACGCAATGGGCGGAGTTTTGGTAGATCCCGCCATCGGCGAAGCCGGCGACATCGACACCGCCGTTATCACCATGAAGCTTCGCAGCGGCGCGCTTGCAGTTATAGATAACTGCCGCCGCGCAACCTACGGCTATGACCAAAGAGTAGAGGCTTTCGGCTCCTTGGGTCAAGTGGCAATCGGCAACGATACCGACTCTCTCGCAGTCATCTCCAACGCCGACGGCGTTACCGCAGAGAAGCCTAAACTATTCTTCCTCGAACGCTACATGGAAGCTTATACCGCCGAAGTCAACAGCTTTATCCAAGCCGTTATCAACGATACTCCCACCGAGGTCAACGTCTATGACGGTCTCAAACCCGTCCTTATCGGACTCGCCGCCAAACGTTCGCTCAAAGAGAACCGTCCCGTTAAGATTAGCGAGATTGAAGAAGAATACGGACTTTAATACCCCCAAACAGCCGTTTGGGTATCCCAAAACAACAAAATGCCTAATCTCATAACACACATATTTGCAAGCGAGGAGGTTCTTGAGAGCCTCCCTTCTTGCGTCAAAGACGATATATTTTCTACTTCCGACGCGCGTTCTGCGTACATTCTGGGCGCGATCGGACCCGACTTTTTGTTCTCGCTCAGAGAGCTCGGTTTGGACGCAGGTAGGCTTCCTAACCGCATGCACACGTCCAAGCAAGCGGAGACGTTTGTTTCCCTTGTAGACGTTTTGAGGGCGCATCCCGACAATATCAAAACGGCATACGTCTTGGGACTTGCCGCCCACTACGCGTTAGACAGCGCCATACACCCCTACGTATACGGCATGTGCGAATCCTATGTCGGATACGCGCTTGACGGCGTATCGCTGCCTACGGCGCACCAACTTATAGAAAGCGCATTGGACGAGTACGTCTTGGAAAACGCCGGCGTCAACCCGACAAACGCGTATAACGCGCGGCGCGCAATCTCTGCGCGTAAATCCGTTCGGCTTGCGATAGGCGAACTCTACCGCGACGCCGTAAGCCCCGTTTACGGCATAGCGATAACACCGCGCGAAGCAAGCCTCGGCTTTGAGCTTACGGGCTTGGCAATGGGCATTTTGAGGGATGTAAGCGGTAAACGCGCCGCCCGAGTCCGAGTTGCGGAGAAAATTCTTTGGGACGGCAAACGCAAGATAACCGCCCTTATGCATCCGCCCTACGGATACGGCAAAATCGACTATTTGAATTTCGAGCGCAAGCCCTTCCGCGTTGTCCGCAACCGCGCCGAGCTATCTAACGCAACCTGCGTCGAGCTACTGGAAGAGGCAAAAAACAAAGCCGCGAATATCTACATTCCGCACATATATCACGCAATCAAAAGCGCCTCCGACTTGGATATGGAGCTATTTGCCATCACCTACGACGGCACGC
>CAVIFU010000036.1:0-15007 GCA_963642145.1 Ruminococcus bicirculans (ex Wegman et al. 2014) | reverse complement strand
TGCCCGGCATAAGCGAAAACGTTTTTCTCAAATCTTCTTTGAGTTCTTCAAAGTTCCTTGCACGTCCGGGATAATTGCCCGTCGTTTGAATACCGCCCGACGCAGCACCGCCACCGTCAAGACCTACAACATCGTCGCCTTGCCAACAATGGACCGAGATCGCGGTATTTTTAAGTTTTTCAATCGCTTGTTCCGTATCCACGCCTATCTTTGCGTAAACTTCTTTCGATTCCTGATAACTCATAGTTTATAACTCCGTTTGACTTTTCAGATTGCCTATCGCCGTTGCTTCTATGGGCATTGCGACGACTTTCTTTCTCATAATAATTCTCCCATTATTTTTTATAAATGTGACTTTCGTAATTTTTTCTTATCCGCTTTACTTCTCAAACGAATATCTGCCCGCGCCCACTGTTTGGGTTTTACCGCCGATTACGATTTCAGCAGTCGTATTCGACGGAATTTCAATCGTATAACTAACTTTGTTGCTGACTATTTCCCAAGCGCACGAAACTTTTCCGTAAATACTTTGATATTCGCATCTTGCATAGTTTTCTTTTCCGCCGATTTTAGGTGCAATCACAAAGTGTTTTTCGCCAACAACGTTTATACCGCACATACAACGCACAAGCCATTCGCACACTGCGCCTTTGGAATAGTGGTTGAGTGAGGCTAGCCCTTTATCCTTTGCGGCAGGTCCTTCCCAATCTTCCCAAATCGTCGTCGCACCGATTTTAGGCATAAACAACCAACCGGGACACCGTTCGTTTTCGAGAAGTTTATAGGCGTATTCGATATCTATATCCGCAAGCACGTCCAAAATGAACGGCGTTGACAAAAAGCCGGTGCCGATACGCCAACCGTAGTTGTCCATAGCCTTGATAAGGCGTTTCTTTGCGAATTCGGTTTGTTTTTCGTCAAGCAATCCCATATAGAGCGGACGCACGAGTTTTGCCTGTCTGTCCGTATCCAACGAATATTTCGGCTTTGACACGTACTCTTGATAAGCACGCTTTGCGCCTTTGCTGTATTCTTTTATTTTTTTAAGGCGTTTATCGTCGTTTTTATCGAGAATATTCGCGATTTCGAGCACTCTTTTGAGCGTGAAATAGGTGTACGCAGTGGATTCTTCGGGATGCGGAGCGGCAAAATCGAACCATTGAAACGCCATAACGTCGCTTGGCTCTGCCCACTCGCCGTATGATTGTCCGCAATTGACGAAATATTTTCTGTTTTTGCAGGACATAAATATCGGCTTTGCGTAAACGCCTCCCCATTTGCCGGCACGTTTTATCATAAAGTTTGCATATTTGATTATGCCTTCGTAGTTTTCTTTGAGCAGTCTGTCGTCACCGTATTTTTCGTAATAATAAAGCGGAATGTACACCCCTGCGCACGCCCATCCGACAGCGCCGTTCATCACCCACATAAACCAATCCTCATGAGCGTATGGTGCTATTTGCGGAAGTCGTCCGCTCTTCCATTGTCTATCGAATATATCTCTGACATGCTTTCTTGCAAACGGAGCATAATTGACCATATAAGACGCCGTGTTGAAAAACACTTCGCTGTCGCCGGTCCACCCCATACGTTCTCTTGTCGGGCAATCGGACGGATAATCGGTCGAATTGCTTTTTAGTGACCAAAGCGTGTTGTGGTAGAATCTATTTATAAGTTCGTTTGAACACTCAAACTTCGACGTTTCTTCAAACGCGCTGTACACTGCAATAGCCTTAAAATCGTCTTTGTCAAAGGGTACGTCGGTATCGATTTGAGCATACTTAAACCCACCGTAAAAGAACTTTGGTTTATATTCGTTCAATCCGTCTTTGCAAGTGTAGTCTATCTCCTGGAGCGGAGACGGCTTGCCCTTGAAAATACATTGAATGTTTTTGAGAGTAAGTTCGCCGTCTTTTCCGATCAACTCGCCGAGCGTAATATGTATTTTTTGTCCCGCTTTGGCGTTGAGAGAAAAAGCGATATATCCCGACAAATTCTGCGCGAATTCGAGAACTGTTTTTCCGCTTGGCGTTTTTATGACTTTGATAGGCAAAAACGTTTCGTTTTCTTTGACGTCGAAATTGTCTGACGCAGTGAGATTAGCATCGTATTTTGCAGCAATCGCCTTGCCTGTGTAAGTCGGGGTTTTTCTTGCGTCAACGACTTCTCCGTCCTTTAAGTCCGCAAAGCGAATTGCGCCGTCGTTTGACCAATTCCACGTTTCATCCGTGCAAATAGTTGTTTTAACACCGCTTTTTGACAATATTTCAAGTTGCGCGATAAACTTCGTCTGCGTTCCGTACGTATTGACTCTGCCTTTTGAACCGCTTGAACCGCGATACCATCCGTCGGCAAGTTCAACGGTCAAATTATTTTCGCCTTTTCTTATCGAATCCGTCACGTCGTACGTTTGATATTGCACTCTCTTTCGATAATCGACAGCCCCGGGTGCAAACACGAATTCACCGCATTTTTTGTCGTTGAGTCTTGCCTCGTAAAGACCGCAAGCGGATATATACAAACGTGCTTTTTCAACGTCGCTTGCCTCGAATCTTTTCTTAAAGCAATCGACGGGATAGCGCTTTTTCTTATCGACTTTATAGTCTCCGCTTATCCATTTCGCCTGCCAATCACTCTTTTCAAGCAAACCGATTTCAAAATAGTTTTCTTCACTCCACTCGCCTTCTTGCCCGTTTTCGTCCCAAAGTTTGATTTTGAAACTCACTTGCGATCGTGATGCGAGCGGCACGCCGAAATCCGCATGCATACTGTCACTTTCCACTTTTTCGCTCGAAAGCTCTTTTCCGTCAACGACTGCGCTTATATAATATGCCGTCTGCTTTTGTCCGCCGTCGCAGTTCCAGTTTATCCTCGGTGTTACAGTGCCCAGTCCGACAGGATTATGCAAATATTCCGTTTTGATATTTATTGCTTTCATTTCTTATTCTCCAACAGCTTTGTATCGACAGTGCAATTAATGCTGCAACAATCAACGCGATAACCGCGATCGATACGCCGATGACTGTTCTTTTCTTTTTTGACACTCTTATGTCTTTTGCCATAATTTCACCGCTCTTCCGAGCCATCCTTGCGCAGCGGTATTGTCTGCCAATCCCCAGCCGTGAGATTTGCCGTCTACCGGCATAAACTCACACTCACAGCCACATATTTTTAATGCATCGACAAGCATAAGACTGTTTTCAAAAGGAACGACATGATCGTTTTTGCATTGCCAAATAAACGTTGCAGGATAATCTTTGTCTACCTGTTTTTCAATCGAATACCTTATTTGCAAATCGACGTTGTCGCATTTATCGCCGAGCAAGTTTTTACGACTGCCTTTATGCGTTTTACCACCCATTGTTATCACGGGATACGCAAGGAATAACGTCTTCGGTTTTGGCAAGCCGTATCTTTCATATCCGAGCGTTTTTGTTCCCCAACTTGCCGCAATATGTCCGCCTGCCGAGAATCCGCACACCGCATAGTCATTTGTATAGACATTCAGCATTTTCGCATTGTCAAAGACAAACTTCAACATTTTTGCAACATCGTCTTGCGGATTGGGATAATGTGCGTTTTTGCCTACGCTGTACTGCCCCACAAACGCGTTGTATCCCATCTCGTTTAATTTCAATGCAGTATTATACCCTTCCACAAGCGAGCATACGTCTCCGTATCCGCCGCCCGGAAGTACAAGAACAAACGGCTTGTTTTTCCCTATGACGAACGGATAAATACCAACGTCTTTTTCACCGAGTTTGCAATATAACTTTTGTCCTTCATCGACGCGTTTTTTCATCTCGTTGAGTGTATCGACCGTTGTGGCGACATCGATCGGATAGAACAATCCGATATCTTTAATGCGATAAATTTGCATCAGGACGGCAATGCGCCTCGGATTTACGACATACTTTTTGAACGACGCAAATTCTTTGCAGTGTCTTATCGACCACAACCGACTATTTTTCGAAAACGCCTTATTCATAGTCGCTATACTTTATTTGCAAGTTCTGCCTGTATCTTTTGATAGTATTCTTCGCCTTTTTGCTTTTCGATTTCCCACGCCTTTTCTTCGCGTTCCGCTTTATTTTTCAAACGTTCTTCGCGCTTTGCAAATTGCTCGGGGGTAAGTTTTGCAAGTCTTTGCGCCTTCTTTTGTTCGGCTTTTTCAAGTTTTGCGGTTTGTTTTTCTTCAGCAAGGCGTTTCTTCTCTTCCGCTTTTGCTTTCTTATCTGCAACTTGATTGTTGTGTTTTTCAAGTTCTTTCTCGAAGTCAAGACCTTTCTTTTCACACTTGACTTTCAAGTTTTCCACAAACGCTTGCTCGTTTTCGCGAATAAATCTTTCCTCGTCCTGAGCCGCCTTGATTTCGGGAGCAATCCACTCTTCGCCTTTCGCTTCGCACTCGGCTTTTTGACGTTCTCTGATTATTGCAAGTTTTTTGTCGGATGTTTTTTCAACGTTGAAAAATGCAAGCACTATCGCAAGCGCTGCGCCCGTAAACACCTCAAGACCGACAAATGCAAACGTAATTACGTTTTTGACCGCTTCGGATTGAACCGCCGCTATAGTCTGTCCTGCCTCGTCGAGAGAAGGCGCAGAGTATCCCGCTTTTGCAAGCAATGCGTTGAAAATGCCCGTGCATACGCCCACGAGCGCAGTTGCTATTATGTTATAAATAGACATTGCAATTCCGTCGCATCTGACGCCGCTTTTCCACTCGATATGGTCAAGAGAGTCCGCAAACAAAGCCATAAAAACGTATGCGCACGGAAGTCCGCCTATATTTTTGATAAACTGTCCCACAAGAACGATATAAAGATTTGCCGGGGACATCCAGCATATCGCGCTTCCGATTGCGTAAAGTACGAATCCCCACATAGTGACGTTGCGTTTTCCGAATTTCTTTGCAAGCGGCCACACGAGGAATATGCCGATTCCCATAGGCACGCCGCCGATAACGGACACGAGCATCTGGGTAATACCGTCATTGTACGTTCCAAGCACATAGTTGCAGTAATAAACAAGTCCCATGTTTTTGAACACCGTTCCGAATGTCGACAAAAAGAAATAAATAAAAATAATCCAAAGATATTTATCGCTGAAAACTATTTTGAGTTGTTTTGCAAACGACACTTTCGGAGCCCCCGCATCCTCTTGCTCTTCCGTAACTCTTTCCTTTGTGAAATAGTATTCCAAAAGCGTGAGCGGAAGCGCAATGATACTCAATACGCTCATCACGATAATCCACAAAGATTTGTTTACGCCGAGCGCAGGCATAATCGCCATCGGGAATATAAGCGCAACCAAAATTCCGCTCATCATTATCGTCGAAATTTGGTTGAATACGGACAATCCGCCACGCTGAATTGTGTTTCTCGTCGAAAGCGGAACCATCAGATTGTGGCTCATGTTGTAAATCGTATATGCAAACGAATAGAACAGGTTATACGAAATCATAACCCACGCGATTTGCAATTTTTGGTTGCCGCTCGGCACGACGAACAACAATATGCCCGTCACCGCAATCAATGGAGCGGACAGTAAAATCCACGGTCTTGCCTTGCCTTGTTTCGTTTTTGTGCGGTCAATGATATATCCCATAATCACGTTCGTGATTGCGTCGATAACTTCGGAAATTATCGGGAATATCGTCAAAAACCAACCGCCCCACACTCCTGTGAGATTCAAAACGTCGGTATAGTAAACGTTCAGATACGTTGCCAAAACCGCATTGAGCAACAACGCACCGCACGGTCCGAGCAAATAACCGAGCCATTTCTCTTTGCTCGTAACATTTTGAGAATGCACACGCGATTCAAAAAACTTGCCTGAAAGCAACTGCCCTTGATTCCGCATAATTTCTCCTTTAATAACTGCCTGTAAAACGGCATTATTGTTTGTTGATAATATTTTAGCATTTGCTTTTCGTCAATGTATTGCATATTTGTCGGCAATATGGTATATTTGTCATGCAAATAGGAGAACTAAATATGGGAAAAATAGATTTGCAATATACTTGTACGGTTATGGGAAATTTAAGCGGAATCCCCATCCGCATCTATAAAAACAGAGAACTCGCTTTTTATCATTCAATCGTAAATCTTCCGATTGATCCGATATGTATAAATCAAGATGCGATTTTGGCAATAGACAACCACATCGGTTATTTTGTCAATTCTTACTTCTCATATTACGGAATCGTAAACAGTGGCAACCAAAAAGTCGTAATCGGTCCGACAAGGCAAATACCTTTGTCTGAACGAGAACTTAAAGAAATCGCATTCAAAGCCGACCTGCCTTCATCGCAGATAGACGATTTCGTTGTTGCGATGAGAAGTATCATACCGATGCCGCTTGAAAGCATAATGCAAATTCTATGCGTATTAAATCACGTTCTAAACGGTGAAAAAGCCGAATTGAAAGACGTTTCTATTTTTGAAGACAAACAAAAGGAAATGGAATCTTTTATTGAACAATCACAAGTTGACGAAACAATATCTTCACAGTTCGACCACCCAAACGATTTGCACAACACTATATCTATTGAAAATACGATTCAGGCAATAGTATCGAGAGGCGATGTTCAGGCCCTGAAAGATTGGGTGACAAATGCCCCTGCCGTACGTGGCGGAACAGTAGCGCAAAACCAATTACGACAACTGAAAAACATTTTCATAGTTACCGCAACTCTTGTCTCAAGAGCAGCAATTTCAGGCGGTATGGATGTCGATGACTCTATGTCGCTGAGTGATATGTATATTCAAAAGTGCGAATTATTGAAAGATTTATCCGAAATAATAAACTTGCAATATCGAATGGTCGTTGACTACACCGAGCGTGTCGCTAATATTAGAAAAGGTAAATCCCCCACTAAACTTGCGCTTGATGTTGCCAACTACGTCCGCCATCATCTGTCTGAGGTTATCACAACCGATGCGATCGCAAACGAACTATATTTTAGCAGAGCCTATTTATCTTCAAAATTCAAAGCCGATACGGGCGAAAACCTATCGGATTTCATTCAAAAAGAAAAAATTGCTGAGGCAAAACGTCTTTTGCGCTACACCGACAAACCTCTGATATTCATAAGTTCATATCTCGGTTTTTCATCTCAAAGTCATTTCAATCGCGTATTCAAATCAATTACCGGCAAAACTCCAAAAGAATATCGCCTGAACGGATAGCAATATCATTGATTTCAAAACTATTATTAGGCGTTATTATATATTGAATCATAAGCAGTATGACGGCATATAAGGAGCTTGCAAATGATTTATCTTCTTTAAGTAGTCTTCACTTCTTGTACTTATTTAATTAGGTCTTCAATCGAACAATCCAGTGTTTTTGCGAGTTTATATAGTGTTTCGCCTTGAGCCTTGGATATATCGAGTTTCCCTTGCTCATATGCCTTGATTGCTCTAAGTGAAACGCCGCTTATTCCCGCCAATTCGGCTTGGCTCAGTTTCCGTTTCTTTCGCCAAAGTTTAAGTGACGGTTCTGCCTGCAGTTGTTTTTGAATCAACTTTACCGTTTCCGTTTCGTCCATCTCGTGGTAAGGAAAGTAATTGAGCAATAACTTACTGCACGGATACGCTTTGATTATTTCGGCAAACGACTTAACGGTATACCATTGAGTATACGCAAGCACCCATCCGACCCAATATTCGGGAGACGCAAGCATGTTTTGTTCGGTTTCTTCTATTTGCTTGTTTAGCACAAGCCCCAATAGCTCGTTGGCAGACTTCCCGGCAAGATAAACGGGATCGCCTTCTTCAAACGCTTTGCTTATTGGACTACCGACAAATTTTTCCGCAAATTCGTCTACCGTCAGTTTTTCTTGGTATACTGCCAATTCAAACATCGAAGCAAGTTTCCTTTGTGCCATATCGAGATAATACTCATCGTATGCGTGGATCATCCGGTTTTATCCCTCCTCTCAATATTTCGCTTAGGTATAGGACATTCGGATCGAACGGACCTCTTTTATCCGATAAAAACTCCAATCTTGCCTTCTCGTTTCTTTGCTTGCGCAGCGGATAATAAATATCTGCAAGGGCAATCTCGTATCCGAGGAATTGTAAGCCGTCGAATGCCTTTTGACTTCTAACAACTATTTGCTCTCCCAAGTTGCCGAGTTTGAGCGCTTCGGTAAGCCTTTGGCAAGAGATTGTGTTGTTCAAAAACGATTCCGCATACGAAAAGTACGAATCGTCCGCTCGATACCCTTTGATGATGTCATAATCTTCGTAGGGTATAGAAAAATTTTCTATCAAGTATTGCTTGCCTGCTTTAGTAATATCGTTTTTCAGCGTGAACACTCTGTTTTTGAGCAGTATGGTTATCCAATGAAGAATGTTGTACTTCGGATCGGACAAGTCAAGACATGTAAGTCCGCTTGTATTGAGTTCGTATTTATTCGCATACCCGTCTTTCCCGTCCGTCACACCCCATTCTTTTGCAAGGTCAAGGTCTTCCGTGCAATAAAAGCCGAGTCCGTAATCGTTCCTTGGATTTCCGTAACCGAATTGAGGGTTTTTCCTAATCTCACTTGATCCGTGGTATATAATCAAACTTTTTTTCACGGCACAGCCTCCTTTTTTTGACCGTATTATAACACTACAATGTCCCTTTGTCAAGAAAAAGGGTCTTCATACGAGTAGATTTTTGCCAAAGCTATCAGGCGTTCCGTAAGGGCAAATCACGCTTTTGAAGCAGATTATGTGATTTTTTACACACTTTTTGCCGAAAAAGTGTGATTGGCGACAGAGTAAGGAGCTCCGCCGCCAATGCGTTTTTATGGTAAATATTAAAAAATATCTTCCCTATTCGTTTATTTTCGTTTGTTGAATAGGTGCTTAATGATTCCGCCGATGTCCCATTCGTTCATGAACGGCAGAAATGCCGAAACATCGTCAAGCGATACGCCGTTTTTGAGACATTCTTTTGCAATTGTCGCTACGTCGTCTTCGTCCATGAACGGCAAAAATGCCGAAACATCGTCAAGCGACGCGCCGTTTCCAAGGTGTTCCTTCGCGATTGCGCCTACGTCGTCCTCGTCCATGAACGGCAGAAACGCCGATACATCTTTGAGCGACGCGCCGTTTCCAAGGTGTTCCTTCGCGATTGCGCCTACGTCGTCCTCGTCCATGAACGGCAGAAACGCCGATACATCTTTGAGCGACGCGCCGTCTTTCAACAGTTCTTTGACTATTTCGCCTACGTCATCCTCGTCCATAAACAGCGCAAGCTTTGCAAGTTGCGGAATGGTCATTTTCTTCTTGTTTTTACCGATGCTTTCCTCCGCTTGTTTGGGCGACATAAGCGGGACCGTTTCCGTAAGCTCCTCGGGTGTGATGTCGGATGGAGTTTTCCCCGTCGAGATTTCTTCCACTATCTCGGCTGCGCGTTTGTTGCAGAGAATATCGTCAATCGACACGCCGAATATTTCGGAGAGTTCGCCGAGCTTGGATATATCCGGCATACTCTCGCCGCGCTCCCAGTTCGATACCGCCTGAAAGCTGATTCCCATCATATCGGCAAGCGCCATCTGAGTTATATTCTTTGATTTTCTCAGTTCCGCTATACGCCTTCCTATCTTTCTCATGTCGAACATTTGTCCGTCCTCCGTTCCGTTTTCTTCCGGTTTTGAAAATAACATTTTTGTTGCCTCCTGTTTTTGGTTTGTCCCTTTCGGGCGATTCTCAGTCTACGACGATAAACGGAAAAATAACAGCAAGCAGTGGTTGAAAACGTCGTTTTTTCAAAACTCAATTGTCGCTTGAGTGCGCCGTATGCGATTCGGATTTGCCTTTATCGTGCGATAAACGGCACACTTAACGTTCTTACGCATATTTTATCCGCAAAAGCCGACAAAGTCAAGGGCATTGTAGCTTGCGGTGTTTTCGATACGTTGACATTCCTAAATAGGGAACTGAAAGTCGCTCGGCTACACCTTGTCGACTTGACAAATTGCGCCGAAAAAGAATAAAATATCGATGGGACGTTGCTCGATTTTACTTTGTCGAGCGGCATTCTCCCAAAAATACGAAAGGAGAACGGAGTATGTTTGAAAAACTTGAACAAATCAAGCCCGCGCTCAAAAAGCTCATAGCCGAACTTGACAAGACTTACGCGTATGCGTCCGTTTTGGCTGTCAACGATGAAAATCGCGGTTGGAGAATCAGTCGCACGGGAAAAAGAATAAACAACCGAGGCTTCGGCGGCGGCAACGGCTTTGTCGTCAGAGTATTCGACTCTATCGGCTGCGCGGAGTACTCGTTTAACGAGTTCTCTGAAGACAAAATCCCCCAAATCGTCAAGACGATGGGCGAGCGCATCGCGCAAGAGGCGAACAACATTCCTTCCGGGATAAAGCCCCTCCCTACCCCTATCCCGAGCGACGAACCGATGACCCTCCGCAAGGAAGGCGGATACAAAATTCACCCTAAAGAAATGGGCGACGAAGCTATCCTTGCAAGGCTCGAACAGATACGCAACAAGGCGTTGACGGTTGACGGCGTACTTGACGCTGTGGCGTCGATGTCCTACCGCGCCTACCGCAAGTTGTTTATATCGCGCAATCGCGATCTCGACCAAACCGTAATGTATACCGACGGCGGAGTTCTGGCAATGTCGCAACGCGGTGAGGAGGTATTGGACGCATACAAGGGCTTCTCCGTCTTGGGAGGCGCCGAACTCTTGGACGAAATGGACAAGTACGCGTTGACAGTCGCCTCTGAAGCCGTAGAACTCCTGAAAAGCGAACCGATGATCCCGGGCGAGTACGATTGCATTTGCGATCCCGACACCACCGGCATGATCGTGCACGAAGCTTTCGGACACGGAGTCGAAATGGATATGTTCGTCAAGGACAGAGCTCTTGCGGCAAGCTTTATGAGCGAGCGCGTAGCAAGCGATCTCATCACCATGCACGACGGCAACGCCGTTGACGACACCGCCACTTGTTGGTTCGATGACGAAGGCACCCTTACCGGTGACACCGTGGTAATCGAAAACGGTATATTGAAGAGCGGAATGTGCGACGCGTTGTCGGCAAGCCGTCTCGGGATCAAGCCCACCGGCAACGGCAGGCGCGAAAGCTACGAACGCAAAGTCTATACGCGCATGACCAACACCTATTTCGAGGGCGCGAAAACCGGAGTTACTCCCGAGGACATGATCGCTTCCGTCAAATACGGTTTCTTGCTCGAATCGCCGTCAAGCGGTATGGAAGATCCCAAAAACTGGGGTATACAGTGTATGGTTACCCGTGCAAGGGAAATCAAAGACGGCAAACTTACCGGCAAAATCTACTCCCCCATCGTACTTACGGGATATGTGCCGGATCTACTCAAATCGGTGAGCATGATGAGCTCTTCGCTTGTAACTTGCGGTAGCGGTTTTTGCGGTAAGGGTTACAAAGAATGGGTAAAAGTATCCGATGGCGGTCCTTACATGAAGGCGCGCATAAGACTTGGTTAAGAGGTGGTACCATGATAGAAAAAATCAAAAAAGCATTGGCGGAACTTAACGTTTCGCGTTGGAGAATAAACGAAGTCAAAGAAGAATCCGCAGAGCTGTTCTTTGTAAAGCACACCTTGGACACGAGGCGGATAAAAGACACTCACAAGTACACCGTGACGGTATATAGGGAAGGCGAAGAAAACGGCAAAAAATCGGTCGGCGATACCTCCGCAAACATCAATCCGTCCTATACGTACGACGAGGTAAAGAAGGAAATTTCGGACGCGTACTACGCGGCGCAATTTGCTATGAATCCCTATTATGAGGCTCCCGAAAAAGTCGTTTCGGATACCGTAAACAAGAATAACGAGCTTGTCACTGCTCCGCTTGCGGAGAGTGCCGGCAAAATGGCGACAGCTATCTTTTCCGCAGACGTCAACGAGCACGCCTACATCAATTCGACGGAAGTTTTTTGCCACCGGATATTTGCGCATATTCTGAGTTCCGAGGGTACCGACGTATCCTACGTTGACGCGACTTGCAAGGGCGATTACGTCGTGCAATGCAAAACGCAGGATGACGTTGAACTCATAGAGCAATTCAAGTACGACGATGTAAACACGGACGCCATCAAACAAGGCGTAAAGGAATATCTCGACTTCGCATACGACAGGGCATGCGCGCAAAAAACACTCAAAAGCGGTAGGTATGACGTGATATTGAGTGGCAAAAACCTCGCGCAAGTACTCTCCTATTACTCCCAAAAGTCCACGGCAAATATGATTTACCCCGGATATTCTTCTTGGAAGACGGGTGACGGCATTCAAGGCGAAGTCAAGGGCGACGCGCTCGACTTGACGATGGTCGCGACTCAGCCTTTCAGCGCCGACGGCATCGAGATGCACGACCTTACCGTAATCGAAAACGGCGTACTCCGCGCAATACACGGCAGTACCCAATTCTGCCGTTACCTCGGCATAGAGCCGACAGGCGTATTCGGCAAAGTCAAATGTGACAATACGGGGAGCGTATCGTTTGACGATATGAAGACCGCACCCTGCCTTTGGGCGGTGGCTTTCTCCGACTTCCAAATGGACGAGTTTACCGGGCACTTCGGCGGTGAAATTCGTTTGGCATACCTCATAGAAAACGGCAAAATCACTCCGATTACCGGCGGATCGATCAACGGCAACCTCATAGAAGCGCAACAAACAATGGTCTTTTCCAAAGAGAAATTCGTATCGGCAGACTACGAAGGACCCTATGCGGTTAGGTTCTCGAATATACCGGTGGCAGGGTGCATGTGATATACATCGCTAACGCGACGGTGATATGCGCAACCTCTCGGTTGCGGTGATATACATGTCCCGCGCGCGACGGTAAAGGATTCTTTGATAAGATAGTTCGGTTTAATTAAAAAATAACGGCGGCTCATACGAACCGCCGTTTGTGTGTTATGCGTTATTACGCTTATAAGTTTAGCCCTCGGTAGCAGTGTATGTCCATGCCACACCGTCTACGGTTACTTCCTTGGCAGTAACTGTTGTTGTGCCTGTATATTTTGAAGTGTGTTCGTCATCATCAATATGGAAATCATAATTGCCAATCTTGTCGGTGACAGTGACATTTGTAAGGTTAAGTGTTATACCGCCCTTAGTCTTGCACTTAATGGCAGAACTATCGTCTATAAGCCATTGATAAGTAGTGTCTTGTACCGCTGTCCAACCGCACTTGGTAAAGGTCGTGTTGTTGACGTTTATGGTCAAAGTCCCGGAGGCTTTGTGGGACGCCTTGATACCGGTTGCGCAGTTCGCAAAAGAACAGTTGTTGATAGTAACAGTACCATTTGAATTTGTGTAGACGCCCTGATTGCATCCTGTGATCTTGCAGTCGTTCATTACAAGGTTGACGGCAGCGTTGGTCCCGGTATAATTTGAAATGTAGAAGATACCGACGTTATCTTTCGTCGACTCAGAAACGCCGGCGCCTTCATAAGTACAGTTGTCAAGAGTAACGTTATAATAGCTTTCTGCGCTCGGTGCACTGCCCCAAACTATTATGTTCTTCGCGTCGTAAATTATCAAGTTTACTCCGTCCGACGTATATTTTGCTCCACCGTCTGTACCATTCAGCGCGATTTCTTTATATTGGAAGTTAGCTCCGTTTGCGTAGATAGTTAAATCATGCGACACGTCGGACGTCCTAGCTTTCGGCACGGTAGCGCCTTCCTTGAGGTAAACGGTTGTTGCTCCGGCTTTGATAGCAGCGTCAATATCTGTTGAGTATTGCACTATGCCTTCACTGTCAACATAAGCGGCGACATTGTCGTCACCGAAAGTATCTTTCGTCACGCCGGTAGGATAAGCGACCTTCGGGCAGGTGTAGGTGAACGGAGAGAATGTCTTGGTTGCCATCGTGACAAAACCGGTGGTGCTATTATAGTAATAGTCTTGATCCTCGCTTACCGAGCTTGCGGAACCTTTGGAGTTCATCGCTACGCCGTTGTGGTAAAGTTTGAATGAAGTCAATCCCTTGGCTACATACATCGTGACTATGACGGGTGTATCGTTACTTGCCGACAGACCATCCATCTTTACTTCCAACGTCTTGGCATCGCTGTTTTCGGGTAAAGCAGTGGTGAAGTTGGGCGTTTCCGTCTCATATACAACCAAAGTCAATGTTGTTGCATCGGCATCCATCGTTGCGCCTGCGGGTACTACTGCGGAAGCCGCGGGAACGGTCGTGACTTTATTATCTCCATCGGTTACCGTTACGGAATCTGCAGAGGATAGTTCCGCCTCCGCGGTGGTTACGCTGTTACTTACTTCTACGGCTGTGCTCGCCATTGCTGCGCCGACGGACGCACTTTCGTCATCCGTAGTTGCCGCATTGCCTTGTACTTGCTCTACTTTGAACGCGATCGTGCAAGATTTGTTCGTGTATGTGCTGTCGACAGTCGTCGGGAGTTCTACATAGCAATCATAAGAGCCTATTACTTCGCCGGTTTTGATATCCGTAACGGCGGAAAGCTCTTTCCAAATGGAGCTACCTGCAGACGTGATGCCTACGATATTGAGATTGAGTAGGTCAAATAACGTGCTATCATCGGTTGCGTTGCTCACGCTCATTCTGTACTTGGTCTTGACGTTGCTCTTGTTGGTAAGCACAAGTTTGAAGGTAACTTTGTCCCCGGGGGTCATTTTGTCGAGCTTCAAAAGAAGTTCGCTATCGTCTTCGCCGGTGGTTACGTCGGCAGTTCCGCGGTTAGCGAAAAAGCCGGGATCCGTCTCTGTTTTCTGGGTGGCAGCGTTCTTGCTTTCAACGATTGCATTGCCGGCGTCAGTTGAAATCGACGTGGGCGAGTACAATGTGAAATCGGTTACGGTAGCTTCGATTTCAACATTACCGCTTGTGACGGAAACATTTACTTTGTCTTCACTTGTGAATAACGCAAACGTTGCGCCGACGATGATTCCCGTGCATAGCAAAATCGCAAGCACGGCGGAAACAATAATGTTTCGCTTGGTTCTTTGGTTCT
>CAVIFU010000035.1:0-15211 GCA_963642145.1 Ruminococcus bicirculans (ex Wegman et al. 2014) | reverse complement strand
GCGCATATCACCGCCGTGCTAACGGCGTATATCACCGTCGCGCAAGCGATGTATATATTTTAAGGGTGGGCGGGTGGGGACCGCTTGAACAAGAGTAAATTGACTATGTAAAGTTTTACAAAGCCGAAAAAGTAAATATTAGGTTTTTCTATTTAATTATCCTTTACCGTCGCCGTAGGCGATGTATATCACCGCGCGACAGCGCGCATATCACCGCCGTGCTAACGGCGTATATCACCGTCGCGCAAGCGATGTATATATTTTAAGGGTGGGCGGGTGGGGACCGCTTGAACAAGAGTAAATTGACTACGTAAAGTCATACAGAGCCGAAAAAAGTATATATTAGGTTTTTCTATTCAAGAATCCTTTACCGCGGCACGAAGTGACGTGCATATCATCGTCCCAACGGCGATGTATATCGCTCCCACTCGGGCGCGCATATCCTCCGGTTCCGTAATAAAAATCCGAAATATTGTGGCATAGCGGTTTGTTTTGGAAATTAGTTGTTGCCACGCGCGCGTACGTATGTTACAATAGACATATAATTATATTCGGAGGTAATATGATGGCTCGCGCAAAAAAAGAGCGTTCCGCCACACTAAAAGGCGGACTACTCAAACGTAACCTTTGGGGATACAGTTTGGGCGGCATAGGGCGCGATATGATGTACCAATTATTTAATACGTACATGATCTCGTGCATAACGTTTACCAAGGGCGTTAATACCGCACAACTCGCGATAGTCGGCATAATTATTGTCTGTTGTCGTATATTTGACGCGCTCAACGATCCCATTATGGGCAGTATTATCGAAATTACCCATACAAAATGGGGCAAGTTTAAGCCTTGGATAATGATAGGCGCGGTTACCAACGCGATACTCGTATTCTTTATGTTCTGGGCGCCTCTCGAAGGCAATGACTTCATCATTTTCTACGGCATTGCGTACATATTCTGGAGTATAACGTTTACCATGAACGATATAAGTTATTGGTCGATGCTCCCTTCTCTTGCCAAGGACGCCGGGGACAGAGACACGCTCTCTTCTGTTGCGAACCTCACCGCAGGTATCGGTGCGGGACTTGCCATTATACTTATACCTCTCCTTACTGCCGGTGATTACACTATCGCAGGCAACGCCTCCACGGCATACACGGTTATCTCCGCGGTATTCGGTTGCGTATTTATCGCTTGCCAGCTCTTCACCTGCCTTACCGTCAAAGAGGAACCTCTTCCGCCCAAAAAGTCCGGCAAGATGGACAATCCGCTCAAAAACATGTTCAAGGTGCTCAAAGGCAACGATCAGCTCCAAAAAATATCCCTTGTCATGCTTGTCTACAACTTGGGCTCCTCGATTACCGGCGGACTCAGCACTTACTACGTCTACTTTAAGTTCGGCTATCAAGGCGCCATGGTATCGTTGTTCGGTATCATTACCGGTATTGCCGGCGGTCTTTTGATAATCTATCCTCTGCTTTCCAAGAAGTTCGGTCGCCGTACCATCATGAAGATCTCCATGGGTCTTGTCGTTTTGGGTTATACGCTCATGCTCATAATGGGCTTGTTCGTCAATAATTTCTACGCCATAGCCGTATGCGGAGTGTTCTATGCAATAGGGCAAAGCACTATGTACATGGTGCAAACCATCAGCATATCCAATACCGTAGAGTATAATGAGTGGAAGACCGGCGAACGTCAAGAGGGCATAATTTTCTCCATCCGCCCGTTCATGGCTAAGATGGGTAGCGCACTGCAAATGGGCGTTGTCACCGTCATACTCTATATTTTGAGAATAGCCGATACCACCAACCAAATTTCCGAGCAAGAAAACCTCGCAAATATCGGTACCATCAACAGCGAAGAAAAACTTGCCAATATAGACGCCATCATCGCTACCGTGTCGGAAGACACCAAAATAGCGTTGCTCTGCTGTATGACGATCCTCCCGATCATCCTCGTATGCCTTGCCGGATTCCTGTACTTGTGGCTCTATAAGATTGACGAGAAGAAGTACGAAGAAATCCGCATGGAAATTGCCGAGCGCAAATCGGCAACCGCAGAGGGTTCCGCTATCGAATACGCAGAGTCGGCTGTAGACGGTATGGGCGCGCTTACGCAAGCGGAAATGCATCAAATAATATCAACAGAAGACTCAACGGAGGACTAATATTGGCGAACAAAGAACTCAGACGCAATCTATTACAGAAATTTAAGGAAGCACTGGTATCGGTGCTTCCCGTCACGATAATAATTCTTATAGTAGGGCTCTCGGTAGACGCAATGCCGGGGCTCAACTTTGCTTCTCTTGCGGTAGGCGCGGTGCTCCTCATAATAGGAATGTTCCTGTATACCATCGGATCCGACGTCGCCGTAGAACCGATAGGCGGTTATATCGGATCTAAGACAACCGAAACCGGCAAAGTCTGGGCAATACTCCTCGTATGCTTTATAGTAGGCGTAATTGTCACCGTTGCGGAACCCGATCTAAACGTTTTGGCATCCCAAATAAGCTCAATACCCAAGATGGTGCTCATCATAGTGGTAGGCGTGGGCGTGGGGTTGTTTATGCTTATAGCGGTACTCCGCATAGTGCTCAAAATACCGCTAAACATATTGCTCATCGCATCCTACGCCATAGTATTTCTGCTTGCGGGGCTTGTTTCTAAGTTCGTCGGCGATGAGTACGTACCTCTGGCGTTCGATTCGGGAGGCGTTACCACGGGACCTATTACCGTGCCATTTATCCTTACCCTTTGCGTAGGCGTTTCGGCTGTTGCCGGCAACGGCTCAAAGGGCTCGGAAGATAATTCTTTCGGCATGGTCGGCGTTTGTTCCATAGGACCGGTTATCGCGGTGCTCGCGCTCGGATTGATATATAAGTCCAAGCCGGTTGCCGAAGCCGCTACGATAATGTCGTACGAAACTTTCGGCGACGTGCTCATGTCCTATATAACGGCGTTCCCCACGTATTTGAAGGAAGTCGGCATAGCGCTTGCGCCCATTGCCGTGTTCTTCCTTGTATACGACCTTGTATTGTTGCACCTGCCGTTCAAGCGTATGCTCAGAATATTCACCGGACTGCTGTATACGTATTTGGGTTTGACGATATTCCTGACATCCGCCAACGTCGGATTCATGAGTGCGGGCGCGGCTCTCGGCTCTAAGCTTGCAAGCATAAATCCGTGGCTGGTCGTTCCCGTCGGTGCCGTCGTCGGTGCCGCAATAGTTTTGGCGGAACCTGCCGTCCACGTCCTCAACCGTCAGGTAGAGGAGATCACCGGCGGCGTAATCAGCTCCAAAACGATGTTGGTGGTATTGTCCTCGTCCATGGCTGTCGCGGTAGGTCTTGCCATGGTCAGAGTGGCTTCCGGCATATCGATATGGTGGTTCTTAGCCCCCGGCTATGCAATCGCGCTTATACTTTCGTTCTTTGTCCCCAAGCTGTTCACGGCAATCGCGTTTGACTCCGGCGGAGTCGCTTCCGGTCCGATGACGGCGACATTCCTTCTGCCTTTTGCAATGGGCGGCGTATCCGCGCTCGGCGGCAATATTCTTACCGACGCGTTCGGCACGGTGGCGTTTGTGGCGATGACTCCGCTTATCGCACTGCAAATATTCGGCATGATCTACAAGATTAAGTCCGAGAAGAAGAACGCCGTTGCCACCAAGGAACACGCTCGTTTGCTTGCGGAAGAAGGCAATATCATAGAGTTAATGTAAGAGGTGAGTATGGACGACAAATTGAAACTCTTATTCGTAATAGTAGAACGTTCGCGTGCGGATAAAGCCACTGCCGCGCTTTCGAAAGCCGGAGTAAGCTACGAGCACTCCGTATTCGCCATCGGAGCCGCCGGCGGTATAATGGAAGTTATCGGCGTCGATTCCGAGAAGAGCTTGATAATAGGCACGGTGCTTGCGAGCCGTTTAGGCGACGTCAAGCGCGTACTCGAGTCCGACGTCGGATTCGGCAAAGAGCGCATGGGCATAGCTTTTACCGTGCCTCTCAGCGCGGTTGGCGGACCTGCAAGCTACAAGATACTTACGGGAGACGTAAGCACGGAACCTAAAAACGAAGAAAAAAAGAAGTTGAGGAAATAGCATGAACCAATATGAACTGATAATAACCATAGTAAATAAAGGCTTTACGAGCGTTGTAATGGACGCCGCGCGCAAAGTAGGCGCAAGAGGCGGCACGATCCTAAACGCCAAAGGTAGCGGTAATCACGAAGCAGAGAAGATGTTCGGCTTGGTCATCAGACCCGAAAAAGAACTTGTACTCATCCTTGCAAGCAGAGAGGACAGGAACCCCATAATGCAAGCCATCATCAAGGACGCCGGGCTCAATTCGCTCGGCATGGGCATATGTTTTTCGATGCCCGTAGACGAAGTCATGGGCGTTGCGCTCGGCATCAACCAAGCGGAAGCAACTATCGACAATGCGCCGCAAGAGGCGCCCGAAACAGCGTCTGAGGGGACCGAAAGCCAAAATTAGTCGTGGATTATTTGTTTTTTGACATCGAGTGTAGCGACGGCAAACACATGTGCAGTTTCGGCTATGTCCTGACCGACGACAGCCTAAACGTATTGGAAAAACGAGATATACTCATCAACCCGGAAGCGATTTTTCACACCGGAGCATGGAGTAAGCACAAAAGGGAAAAGCCCAAAGACAAAGGCATAGAGCTTGCTTATCCCGAGCAAGCCTTCCTGTCGTCGCCCACTTTTCCGTATGTGTATGAAGAAATCATGCGTTTACTCGGGCGCGAAAACACCGCCGTTGTAGGGTTTTCCAACGATAACGACGCGCGTTTCATTGTCGGCGCGTGTTATAGGTACCAACTGCCTTGCCCGGAATACGTTTTCTACGATATGCAGAGAGTGTATCGCGAGGTTCGCAAGTTAAAGGAGCAAACCGCGCTCGAAAAGGTCATCGACGACCTCGGCGTAGACATTTCCGACTATGTTCCGCACCGTAGTGACGACGATTCGGAGGTAACGCTGCTTGTCGCGCGCGGACTTTGTTCGGAACTCGGCTTGACTCAGGCAGAACTTATCGATAGGTACCCCGCATGCCGGGGATATTTGAGCGCGGGCAGCGTAGGGTACTACCGGAGCAAAGACGCCGTTTGCGGTACGGGCTACGGTGGTGGCAATACGATGCGCAAGAATTTTACGCGTTTTGTGCGATACGCGCGCAAAATCAGGATTAACAAGCATTCCGATTCGGATTTATGCGGACGCAAAGTAAGCGTCAGCACCGTCTACGAAGACAAACACTTTGGCGAAATGTTGGCTATAGTGGCAAGACTTGCCGAACTCGGCGCGCGCTACGTTACGCGCGTTTCGGAGTGCGATTTGTACGTAGAGTACAAAAAACAGGATAAGCGTTGTCGCCGATACAGATTTTTGAGAGAAGCCGTATCCAACGGCAAGGATATAGAAACCATGCTTTTTGCAGACTTTTTGGCAAGAATCGGTTTTACCGAAGAGCAACTCGTCGAAGAATCTGAAAAAATCCGCGCCGAACTCGGTTCTCTCGGCTCAATCGAGTAATCTTTATACGATTTGCGCGTGTTTGAGCGCGTTATAGGTGGATTGCGTGCCGTCGCGGTTAAAGCGTTTGACCGCGTAGAGCGTTTCGGGCGCGCCGCGCTTGACTTTGTTCACACCCTCGGAGCAGGTGAGAAACATTTTGAATCCGCTTTCTCGGAGAATTTCTTTCGACGTCCCGGTGATTTTTCCGAACGGAAAGGCAAAAACGTCGGATTTTATGCCGTATTCGTCAAATTTCGACTGCAAACGCATGATGTCGTCACGAACGGCATTTTTGTATTGCTCGTCCGTTTCGTCGGGTAGTCGTCCTATCCCGAAACGCGGTTTGTATTTGTGCATGTTGTAGGTGTGGTTGCCTATTTCCACAAGTCCCGTGTCTTGCAGTTTTTTGAGTTCTTCCCAGGTAAGGTGGGAGTAGTTGGCGTTATCGACGTCCCCGGAAGTAACCGTAAATTCGGTAAACGCGCCGATCACGGAGAACAGAGCTTTGACGGAATACCGTTCGAGTATGGGCAATCCGTAGTACATGTTGTTGTACCTGCCGTCGTCGAAAGTCAGCATGACGCACTTTTTCGGTAGCGTTCCGCGCCCTTCGCAATAGGCGATAACCTCGGACGGAAGAACGAACGTATAACCGCGCCGCGCTATCTCTTTTACGTCGTTTTCAAACGCGTCGGGCGACACGATATACGTCCCTCGGCGCGATTTGAGTATGTTGTGATACATCAGCACATGCAGTTGGATTTCATCGTTTTCGGGCTCCGCTTTGGCGTAATCCGGCACCCATAGTATGGTTAAACTGCATATTACCGCTACCAAGCACAACACCGAAAGCCGTACGATTTTTTTAGTGACCATACCAATAGTGTCTTAATTCTACCGCTCTTTATACGCCTTTATATAATGCTGTCGTTTCTTACATAAAAATGCGGGCTTATACAAGCCCGCATGGAGAGAAGGTAAAGGAAACACAACGATTTAGGTGTTGTTATTCGATTACGACGCCTTTCTTTTCCGGTTTCTTAGCTTCGATCTTAGGAACGGTCACATGCAATACGCCGTTGTCGTATTTAGCCTTCACGTCCGCCAAATCGATGTCGCCTACATAAAAGCTGCGTTGGCAATTTACGCTTCTTTCCTTACGAACGTATTTTGCTTTCTCGTCCTTTTCTACCTTGGCAGCTCTTACGGTCAGGTATTCGTCTTCGTAATCGATATTGATTTCGCTCCTATCGAATCCGGGGAGCTCGATATCGAGTTCGTAGTCCTTTTCGTTTTCTTTTATATCGGTCTTCATAATGTCGAGCTTCTCATCGTAGAAGAGGGGGCGGAACAAACCGTCAATCGCGTCACCGAAGAATCCGAGGGAATTATCACCGCTGTTACTTCTGATCATAAAGTTTTTCATATTTAATGCTCCTTTTATTTTTATTTTTCGGTTAGCACTCTCAGTTATCAACTGTTAGCACTCAACCTCTTTGTTTGCCAAAATTATACAACCGTAAATTCGCAATGTCAATAGTTTGCGCAAAAATTTTCGCAAAATTTAATAAACTTTTAACTTTCTGTTTGCATGTCCCAACCTATTGTTGACAATTCGGAGCCGTTAATATAAAATTTAATATAAATACGGGAGACGCGCATGTTAAAGAAATATAAATACGTCCTATTTGATTTAGACGGCACAATAATAGATTCCGGCAAGTCGATAATAGCCGCAACCGAGTACGCCTTGGGCAAGATGTCTAAGCCCGTACCCGATATCGGCGTGCTCAGGAAGTTTATCGGACCTCCGCTCATAGAAAGTTTTATGCGCTACACGGGCATGACGCATGCGGAAGCCGAACGCGCCATGGCGGAGTACCGCTTCTATTATAACGATATGGGTGGCATTTTCGATTGCGAGGTGTATTCGGGAGTTGAGGAGATGTTCAAGGCGTTACTTGCCGAGGGCAAGACGTTGGCAGTTGCCACTACCAAGCCGATAACGCCGTCCCTTCGCATACTCGAGCATTTCGGCTTAGATAAGTATTTCGCGTTTGTGGCAGGGGACACGGACGATTGCACGAGATCGGCAAAGAGCGACGTCATAGCATATTGTTTGGAGTCGCTGGGATCTCCTTGCCGTGACGAAGTCGTCATGGTAGGCGATCGTGAGTACGACATTATAGGCGCGCGACAGAACGGAGTGGATTCCGTGGGCGTGCTGTACGGATTCGGTTCGGAAGAAGAGCTCCGAGGCGCGGGCGCCACGTACATTGCCGAGCGCCCGAGAGATGTAGTCAATATAGGTGAGTAATGGCATATAAGTTAGAGATGCATCTGCATACGGCAGGGAACAGCGTTTGCGCAAAGGTCGAACCGCAAGCGATAGCCGAGCTATACGCCGCCAAGGGCTACGACGGGGTCGTCGTTACCAACCACTTCAACAGGCACATCTACAATAAATATTTCGAGGGCGGCGACAAACAGGATAAGCTTACGAGGTTTTTCAAGGCGTACCGAGAGATCGAGGCAAATCCCTACGGATTAGACGTCTTTTTCGGTGTGGAGTTTGCGCTTAGGGACGATCACTATCATTACGCTACAAACATGCAATGCGCCGAGCTTTTGGTATACGGCATAACGCCGGAGGAATTTATCGAATACGCGGATAAGATAATCGATATGGACTATGCCGAGTTCAAAGCGCTTGCCGACAAAAAGGGTTGGCTTGTCATCCAAGCTCACCCTTATCGCACGCGCACCAAGCTTTTGCCGGCGGAATACGTTGACGGCATCGAAGTATACAATGCAAATCCGCGTCAGCGCAACAGGAATTATCGCGCGAGGCGACTTTTGCGCAAACGCCGTTCTGCATTTACCGCAGGATCGGACTTCCATCAACCGCAGGACGTGGGCGCGGCGCTTATATTCGACACCAAGCCTTCGGACGTCAAAGACCTTGCCGATAAGATAAGAAAGGGCGCGTTTACCGTGGAATACACACGTAAACGCAAAATGTTGTGATGGCTGAAGAAGTAGTGAGCCAAGAGCCGTTGCGGCGCGATAGACCGATACTCAATAGCCGTCCCGTGGCGTTTTGCGCGGCGACTTTGGCTGTCGGAGTCATTTTTGGCGCGCTTTTTCGCGAAGTGCCTATTGTCTCTTACGTGCTGATTGCCGTCGGTATTTTGGGCGCAACGGCGCTTATTTGTCTAAGGAAAAATATTTTTGCCGGCATGCTGATTTTTGCCGTAATCGGGCTTTGCTCGTTTACGGTGACTTACGCGTTTGTTTCGCTAAACAACGCCGAGTACGACGCGGCTTACGTTTCCGGCGTCGTCGCAGAGGTCAAATCCGATGTTTCCGCCACTAAGACGTACGTCATAGACGACGTGCAAATCAACGGCAAGGACGTGGACGGCAAAGCCGTTGTATACGCCGAGTCGGAACATGAAGTAGGGGACGAAATAGGTATTTACGGCTCGGGCTCGACGTTTGAGTACGATCCCTTCGATTCATATTCAGCCAACTACTATTATTACGACATACGCCACAAATTCAACGCCGATTTTGCGTTGAGCGTGGGAGAGGGGAACGTATCCGTATTTTCCAAGCTACGCGCATACATCGGCAAAGTTTATGTTGCCAATATGGGCGAACGCGCCGGCGGACTTGCCCTCGGACTCGTTACGGGCGACAAGTCGGGGATAGACGAGGACGTTACGCAAGCCATGCGCGACAGCGGACTTTCGCATTTGACGGCGGTTTCCGGACTGCACGTAGGGTTTATGTGCGCGATTATCTATTTTATTTTCAGATTGTTCCGTCGATCCAAAAGGTCCTCGCTTTTTGTTGTTACCGTCGTTTTGTTGTTTTACGGCGCGCTTACGGGCTTTCCTCCCGGAGTTGTCAGAGCAAGCATAATGGCAATAGTCATGCTGACGGCTATGTATATCGGCGAAAGGTACGATCCGCTCAATGCCCTTGCTCTTTCGGTAATAATCATCCTTGTTTTCAATCCGCGAGAGCTGTTTTCGTTGAGCTTCCTGATGAGCGTTTCGGCAGTTCTCGGCATACTTTGCTTTTACAGACAGCTCAGGAAGTACATATACAAAGGACGTAACAAAGCCCTGCGTTGGATCGTTGACGCCGCAGCGCTCAGCATATCGGCAAACGTATATCTCGTAGCGGTATCCGCATGCGCGTTCGGCACGTTTTCGACTTACTTTTTGATCGCAAATCCGCTGGCAGTTGCGTACTCTTCGCTTGTGTATTCGCTGTTGGTGCCGGTTACGCTTTTTGCGCTTATACCGCATTTAGGATTCCTATTGGTGCCGTTTAAGTACCTAATGCTTGGGTTATACGGATTCGCGAGCGCGATTGCCGGCTTGCCGGGCGCGGTAATGAATATCGGTTCCAACGTTGTTTCCGCCATATGTTACGCCCTCGGTATGTTCGCGTGTTCCGGGTATTTCCGCGTGGAGAAACGCGTCAAAGTTGTCATATTGTGTGCGTTTTCGGCACTTTCTTTAATTTTGCTTTACGCTATTTAATTATTTTTTAATTGTAAAAGTATAAGTTATATAGTATAATAAAACCGTATGAAAGCATTGGACTTTATCCGCAACGTGCCGGCACCCGGCGCAATATACCTCAAAGGCGACGACGGTTACCTAAAAGACGCCGTAATTTCCGAAATTATCGGCATGGTACCGGAGTATGCCCGAGAGTTTAACGTCAGAACCGTTTACGGCTTCAAGAGTCCCACGGAGCTTACGGACGCGATTGCGGCTGTATCGCCTTTCGGCGGAACGGAAGTCGTGCTTGCCGGAGGGTACCAAAAGAAAGAAAAGGACGCCGGCAAACAACCCAAGAAGGATACCGCCAAGTCGCCCAAATCGGACAAGGACTTAGAGGAATTCAAGTCGCTGACGTCGATTGCCGCAGGCGCGCTGTACTTTGTGGTATACGATTCGACGTTGACGGCGTCGCAAGCCAAGCTGTTTACCGAGGTGGATTGTTCCAGGCTTGACCCCGTTGCGCTTAGAGAACTCATTCCGTCGGTGGCGAAACCGGACAAACTCGATTATCGCGCGATAAACATGCTCATTGAGTATTGCAACCGCGATATGGGAAGAATATCCGTAGAGCTCAAAAAGTTGTCGGCATACGCCGAGGGCGCGACGATAACCGCGGAGATGGTGGACTTACTCGTCCCGGACATGTTGGAGAACGAGGTTTACGACCTAACCAACGCATTTGCGGAGAAGAACAAGCGTAGAGCCGTCGAGCTCTTGGATCGGTTCACGTCGAGGGGTATGGCGTACGCATATCTTTTGGCACTGCTCATCGGGCAATACCGCAGATTACTGCACTGTGCGCTTTCGCAGAGGTCGGACGCGGAGCTTGCGAGCATCATGGGAGTCAAGGAATACGCCGTCAAAAAGAATCGCGAGCTTGCCTCCAAGTACGGCAAGACCGCGCTCAAAAAGATTTTCGACTTCCTTGTCAAGGCGGAAACCGACTTCAAGCAGGGCGTTATGAGTGAGGAAACCGCCGTCAAAACTGCTTTTGCCAAGTTGCTTACGGTATAAAAGGAGCGTTATGAAAACGATCAACAAAGTATTGGATAAACTCAACAAACTGCCCGTATGGGTAGGCTACGTGACCGTAATAGTCGTGTCCGTAGTTGCCGCTATCCCGAGCGTGATGGTCAGCGAAGTGTACTTCAACGCATACGCCAAAGAGATCTCCGCGATACTCGGGCAAAGCATATCGATAGTGGTATACGACTGGCAAAAGGCGCTTTTGGCGTTCGGGAGCGGATTTGTGGCTTGGGGCGTATTGGAGTTTATCATTTGGGTTGTGCTAAGTTGGATGCAACGTTCGAGGCGGATAGTCCGCGACGTCAAAAGCTTCAAGTCCACGGCGCGTTACTGCTACACGATATATGAACTTATAGTCGGACTCGGATCGCTTACGTCGATTTGGAATACCCTTGCATGCAGCTATTATATCGGTATTTTGGAGTTCATTGTCAAAACGGTAATATTCACTTTGGGATACCTGTACGTCAAAGATAGGTGTCTGGATCCGAACTTTGTATTCAATGCTTACAACGGATTATTCATGGTGCACTTTATATATTACGGCGCGTATTCCACGCTTAACGTTGTTTACGATATTATAGATACCTCTACCGAAGTAGGCGTAATCGTATCGGACGCGGTGATGCTTGCCGTAGTTATTGCCGGGTGCATTGCCTTATACTTTACCGTTTACAAGAAGTTGCAGGAGGAGCAAAAAGAGAACAGAAAACGCATTTTGCCACCCGACTTCGACCAAGGTAACGGTCCCGATGAAATTTTCCGCGGATACGGCATGTAGCCGCAATAGGAGATAGATGATATGTTACTTGCAAGCTATGTATTTAATGCGCAGAGCATAGCCGACCTTGTTATCGCCATACTCGGTCTGGCGGCGATTTTGGTTTTCTTCTTATACAAGAAGAGCGTCAAGCTGATGCTGTTATACGTCGTGACGTACGTTTTGGTGCTTACGGCGGTTCTGCTTGACGAGCTGTACGACATACCCATCGTGCGCGCGGTAGGGGACATGTTGGCGCTGTTGATGATTTGCGCGGTGGTTGTCGTTTATCAATCCGACTTGAAGATAGCGTTCTTCAATCTTACCAAGAGAGAGGATCGGAACACGCTTGTGGATTCCGGGCTTACGGATGAAGAATTGCGCAAAGCCGTCGATGAGATAATCAAGGCATGCCAATCGATGTCCAAGACGCGTACCGGCGCATTGATAGTAATAGTACCCACAACCGTATCCAACAATATTTTGGAAACGGGCGTCAAACTTGACGCGCTGGTCAGCTCACCTCTTTTGGAAGCGATATTCAATACGCGCGCGCCATTCCATGACGGCGCCGTAATGATCAAGGGCAACAAAGTGCTTGCCGCGGGATGTTTCCTACCTCTTTCGCAATCGCAATCGGTAGCCAAGAACTTAGGCACGCGCCACCGCGCCGGCATAGGCATTACGGAAGAAACCGATATGCTCACGATAATCGTCAGCGAGGAAACCGGCATAATTTCCATTGCAAGGCACGGCGAACTCCGCAGATTCGTTACGCCCGACAGACTCCGCGATATTCTGCATGAAACGCTCAAAATAGCACCGCAAACCCGTCAAAGATCCATTTAGAGGTTAATATGAAAAGTGTAGTCAAGATTCCCGAGATACTCATACCGTCGGCTGACGTCGATATGCAAAAATGGGCGACGATAGCGTGCGATCAATTTTGCGCCAAACCCGAATATTGGGCAGAGCTTACGTCGTTTGTAGGCGACGCGCCGAGCACTCTCAAGCTGACGTGCCCCGAGATTTATCTTGCGAACGCCGACCTCGATCAAAAAATAACCGAAGTCGTGCGCGAGATGGATAATTATTTAGAAGGCGGCGTATTCCGCAGTATTCCGGGCGCCGTGCTTGTCGAGCGCGAAGTAGGCGACAAAAAGAGGGTAGGCGTCATGGCTGCAATAGATCTTGACGCATACGACAGGAACCGCGTGAGAGTGCCCGTAAGGGCAACCGAAGACACCATTGTCGAGAGACTGCCGGTGCGTATCAAAATCAGGCGCAACGCCAAAATAGAATTACCGCACGCCATAATTCTCATAGACAATCCCGAGCGCGACATTATCGAGCCGATATACGCGGATAGGAGCGCATACGACAAGCTATACGATTTCGACTTGAATATGGGCGGCGGACACATCGAGGGATATTTGATCCCGGATGACAAAGCGCGTAAACTTTTATCCGACTTTGATGGACTGCTTGACTCGGACGTGCAAGTACGCAAATACGGAGTAGACGCCGGCATAGAATTTGCGGTAGGGGACGGCAACCATTCCATAGCCACAGCCAAAGCTTTGTGGGAGGAGCTCAAAGAGCATTTGACTCCCGATGAGCGCGAAAACCACCCGGCGAGGTACATGCTTGTAGAGATAGTCAATCTGTACGGAGAGGGTATGAACTTTGAGCCGATACACCGCTTGATATATAACCCGACGGATGATTTTATAGACGGACTCGAATCCGTGCTTGTCGGTAACGGCAAGATCAAGTTGATATCCGTTAAGGGCGAGCGTTACCTGAGCGCGCCGGAGAAAACCGGACTTACCATAAACGCCGTACAAAAATACATAGAGGAATACAAAAAGAATAAGGGTCTCGAAGTAGAGTACGTCCACAACGAAGACGACCTTGCGGAAGCGGTAAACTCGAGCGGAGGACTCGGCATAGTCATGCCGGAATTCAAAAAAGACGAGTTGTTCGATTACGTCGTCAACGTCGGCAATCTCCCCAAGAAGGCGTTTTCGATAGGCGAACCTACCGAAAAACGTTATTATTTGGAGGCAAAAAGGATTACTTGGTAACAATTTCGATCCGCGCGCATATAATGATTTATGCAACGCGTTACCGTACTCAAATTCGGAGGAAGCTCGCTTGCAACGGAAGCGGGCTTTTTTAATGCCGTAGAGCTTGCGCGCGGATATGCGCCTTGCGCGGTAGTCGTTTCCGCGCCCGGCAAACGCTTTTCGCAGGACGTCAAAGTCACCGATTTATTCTATCGACTGTACTCAAAAAAAGACGATTTACGTATCTATAGCAACATATTCGAGGCAATTTACGAACGCTTTATAGCCGTTTGCGCGGGTAGCGAAATCCGCGTTAAGGTTGAGCGCGAGTTGGACTATATTTACCGCGCGATAAGGCTGTCGCTTACTGCCGATTACGCCGCGTCACGCGGAGAGTACCTGTCCGCCAAGATATTTTCGTACTACTCCGGCTATACTTTTTTAGACGCAACGTGCGCGCTTTGCGCTTATGGTACGGATGTGCGCGTCAGAGAGCTCGGAAAACCCGTGCTTATGCGCGGCGGAGTGGTTGTTCCCGGATTCTACCACGGCAGTTACGGCGGTCATATCGTGACGTTCGGGCGCGGCGGATCGGACTTGACGGGAGCCATACTTGCCACCGATTCGGGAGCCGAGGACTACTACAATTTTACCGACGTTGACGGCGTTATGGAAGTGCCTCCCGAGTACTCGGACAGCCCGAAACTCATATCGATCAGCGACTATGACTTTCTGTACGCGGCGTCGTATTACGGAGCCGACGTCGTGCAAGCGGAGGCTGTCAAGGCTTTACGCGGTAGCGGAGTCCGCCTGCACGTACGCAACACCTTCAACCCGTCCGTTTCGGGCACGACGATCTATGACGGCGCGGATGTCGCGGACAACGTATGCGTAGCCGTTTGCGCAAAGAACGGTTTGCGGAGGAAGATTTTGAACGCGGAATTCGGCTATGACGTATCGCAAGACGGGCGCACCTACATCACTCCGATATACCGCGCGAACGAACCAACCGTAAACGCTTTGACCGCACTCATATCCGCGCAAACGGATTGTATCTTTGTCACAAGACCCCAAGCTTACGCCCCCGTAACTTATGCCGTCGCTACCGCGGAAACGCACAAAGCGATCAGGCTTATCTTAAGCGATATACCCGTCACTTCGTGACGCGGTAAAGGATACTTTGATAGAATAGTGTGAAGAGTGAAGTTGCGGTTTATATTTATCATCCTATTATAGGG
>CAVIFU010000034.1:0-16303 GCA_963642145.1 Ruminococcus bicirculans (ex Wegman et al. 2014) | reverse complement strand
TATGCGCAAGCCGCATGATATACGCAAGCAGAGCTTGCGGTGGTGATATGCGCGCATATCTCCGCGCCTCGGCGTGTATATCATCGCCGTGCCAACGGCGATGTAGATTTCACTGTAAATAGGGTACCGTACTTGCATTTTCGGGAGCCCTATATAGCTAAATAATGACTTACTCGAAGTTTTGGCGAGTGCGGGCGCAGAACGGCGGACAGGACAGTTGTAAATAAAAATGAGCTCGGGTAACAGAGCTCATTTTATCGTTAAATTGTATTTTGAATTATCGGATTGTATACGGAAAGCGCATACTATTTGATAGGCTTCATTGTGGGGAAGAGCAGGACGTCTCTTATTGAAGGTGCGTCCGTGAACAGCATAATCATGCGGTCGATGCCTATTCCGAGTCCGCCTGTCGGAGGAAGTCCGTATTCGAGGGCGGTTACGTAGTCGGTGTCCATCATTTGAGCTTCGTCGTCGCCTTTTTCGCGTTTGCGCACCTGATCTTCAAAACGTCCGCGTTGGTCGATAGGGTCGTTGAGTTCACTGAACGCGTTGCCCATTTCGCAACCGTTCATGAAGAATTCAAAGCGTTCCGTCAAACGCGGATCCGCCTTTTTGCGTTTGGCAAGGGGGCTGACCTCTACGGGGTAATCGAGAACGAATGTGGGCTGTATGAGCTTACTTTCCACAAGCTCGTCGAAAGCGGCATACAACGCCGTTCCCCAACTTGCGTCGGGCGCGATGTCCACGCCGCGCTTTTTGAGTTCGGCGATATTCCCTGCAAGGTCGCCGTCGTCGAAATCGAGACCGGTTTCTTGCTTGACAACGTCGGTCATGGTGACTTTGCGCCATTCTCCGCCAAGCTCTATCACGGTGCCTTGATACGTAAGGGTGGTTGTGCCGAGTACGGTATTCGCGCAATATTTGTACAAGTTTTCCGTCAAATCCATCATGCCGTGGTAATCGGTATACGCCTCGTAGAGTTCCATTGTGGTAAACTCAGGGTTGTGACGAGTGTCCATACCTTCGTTGCGGAAGAGTCTGCCCATCTCGTACACTTTGAGGAATCCGCCTACTATCAACCTTTTGAGGTAAAGTTCGGGCGCGATACGCAGATACATATCCATGTCGAGCGTATTGTGATGAGTGACGAACGGACGCGCGTTGGCGCCGCCCATGATGGTATTCAAAATAGGCGTTTCGACTTCGATAAAGCCGCGCTCGTTGAGGAAGGTGCGTATGGCGGTGACGATGCGTGAACGCTTGATGAACGTGTCCTTAACCTCGGGATTGACGATGAGGTCCACGTAGCGTTGACGATAACGTAAATCCTGATCTTTGAGCCCGTGATACTTCTCGGGGAGCGGAAGGAGGGATTTGGCAAGGAGGGTGTAGTCGGTCGCTTTGACGCTTATTTCGCCCTTGTGGGTGGTAAAGACTTCGCCTTTGACGCCGATAATGTCGCCGATATCCAATTTTTTGAAAGAATCGTACTTGCCCTCCGGCAGCGCGTCGATGCGGAAGTAGAGCTGGATGAGCCCGGTGCCGTCTTGGACATGGCAAAAGCTTGCTTTGCCCATAACGCGTTTGGACATAATACGCCCGGCGAGGGATACGCTCTGCGCGTCATACTTCGCGTAGTCGGCGAATATGTCGGCGGCGGTGGCGGTTGCGTCATACTTGACCTCGGTGAACGGGTCGTTGCCTTGCGCTTTGAGATCCGCGAGTTTGTCTAAGCGAACCTTGATTATCTCGTTAATGTCTTGTTCTTCCGTTACGGGCACGTTGTTTTGATTGTTATCCATCTTATTTTCCTATGTTAAGTATTTTGAGTGTGACGGGTCTGCCTCCCGGGACTTTGAAGGTAACTTCATCGCCCTTTTTGTGACCGATAAGGGCGGCGCCGAGAGGACTCTCATCGCTGATTTTGTTGTTGGCGGTATCGACCTCGATTTTGTTGAGGATTCGGTATGTTTCGGCGTCCTCTTCGTCGTCACCGTCGTACAGAACCTTGACGGTATTGCCTACGGCAACCGTTTTGGTGCTCAAAAGACTGACGTCTATGGGGTATGCGGCAGCAAGTATCGTCTCTATTTTGTAGATGTCTATCTCGAGTTTTTCTTGCGCGTCTTTGGCTGCGGTGTACTCGGCGTTTTCGGATAAGTCGCCGAATTCCTTGGCGGTTTTGAGCGCAAGCGCAACTTCCGCTTTGCCGGTCGTTTTAAGATACTGCAAACGCTCGCTGAGTTCATCAAACTTTTTTTGAGTTAAGGGTATGGATTTTTCCACATTACACCTCCGTATTCCCAACCGGGACAATTGTCTAATGATTATATATTATTAACTAAATTATGTCAATGTTTTTTGGGTTTTTGCGTCATTTAACTTTGACAATTTGCTTTGTTGCAAAAAAAGAACCGCCGAAATATGCGTTTTCGGCGGTTCCTTGCCTCACAAATCGTCCGGGTCCTGTTCGGGAACGGGAATGTCGGTCGGGGCTATAAAAGGTATGCCCGTCCACATGCCGATCGGATCGAACATCGGACTTAGGAGCGGATTATCCTCCACATTCGTTACTTTTTTGGCGGATTCGGAATCGGAAACGGATTTTTTACGTTTTTTCATATACACCTCCGTGCGTAGTATGCGCCGCGAAGGACAAAAAATTCTCGCGCAAAATAAATATAAATTAAGAATCAAAATGTATGTTTGCAACAAAAAAATGTTTACTCTAATTTTACCTTTTTACCTCTTGAAAAAATATCGAGTTGTCGAAAAACGTTTGACACCGTCATTGCCCGTTGTTATAATCGATGTGTAGTAAATTTCGGGTAAGGGGTAAGTTTTTCCATTTAATAAACTAATTGCCAAACGGCAAATAATGGAGGACATACAATGAAAAAAAAGTTTTTCGCAGTTTTGCTCATCGTAGCACTTCTTGCAACTCTCTCTGCAACGCTCATCGCCTGCAATCCCGATGATGACAACGAATCGGCATATGCCAACATCAAGATCGGTATGCTCTGCTTGCATGACGAGAACTCTACCTATGACAAAAACTTCATCACCGCGATGAACGAGGTCGTAGAAAAGCTTGGACTCAGCGAGGATCAAGTAATTATCAAAACAGGTATACCGGAGAGCGACAAATGCTATCAAGAGGCTCAAAGCTTGGTAGACGCCGGTTGCAACATCATCTTCGCGGACAGCTTCGGTCATGAAAAGCACATGCTCCGCGCCGCCAAAGAAAACCCGAGCGTTTTATTTGCACACGCCACCGGCACTTTGGCTCATACCGAGAACCTTCCCAACTTCGTCAATGCGTTCGCCTCTATCTATGAAGGTCGTTACCTCGCCGGCGTTGCCGCAGGTATGAAACTTAACGAGATGATCTCTTCCGGCAAAATCACCGCCGACAAAGCCAAGATGGGTTATGTAGGCGCTTACACCTATGCGGAAGTTATATCGGGTTACACCTCTTTCTACCTCGGCGCCAAATCCGTTTGCCCGAGCGTTACCATGGACGTTACGTTTACCGGCTCTTGGTATGACGAGACTGCCGAAAAGAATGCCGCCAACAGCCTCATCGCCGGCGGTTGCGTACTCATAAGCCAACACGCCGACTCTATGGGCGCGCCTAACGCTTGCGAAGCCGCGAAAGTACCGAATGTTTCCTACAACGGCTCTACGGCAAAAGCTTGCCCCAATACGTTTATAGTTTCTTCCAGAATCAACTGGGCACCCTACTACGAACACATCATCAATAAAGTATCGAAAGGCGAATCCGTAGAAAAGGATTGGACCGGAACGCTTGCCACCGGCTCCGTAGTAATTACCGAACTCGGAAGCACTGCCGCTGCGGGAACCGCTGACAAATTAGATGCAGTACGCGCACAACTTATTGACGGAACTCTGCATATTTTCGATACGGAAAAGGATAACTACATTACCGTAAACGGTGCAAAACTCACTTCTTACAGGGCAGACGTAGATACCGACGAGGCTTACACTCCCGACACGGATGTCGTTTATGACGGATATTTCCATGAGTCCGAAAAGCGTTCCGCTCCGTACTTCAACGTGCAAATCGACGGAATTAAGCTTCTCAACAGCGAATACTAAGAGTAACAATACAATTCGGATAAGCGGGCTTATGCCCGCTTATCACAATTATAAGATAATTTATTTCGGAGGGAGATCGCGTGGAGAAAACGGACATTGCGATAGAATTTAGAAATATTTCCAAGTATTTCGGCGAGGTTTGCGCCAGCAAAAACGTCAACCTCGATTTACGCCGAGGAGAGATACTTGCACTTCTCGGAGAAAACGGAAGCGGAAAGACGACGCTCATGAATATGCTTGCCGGCATATATTTCCCGGATGACGGCGCAATTTACGTCAACGGACAAGAAGTCGTCATCAAATCTCCGCAAGACGCATACAAATGCAAAATAGGCATGATACACCAACACTTTAAGTTGGTGGATATATTTACCGCGTGCGACAACATTATTTTAGGGGAAAAGCACTCGTTCGATTTTAAGGGAAGAGCGCACGCAATCAAAGAAGAAAACGACGGAAGCCCCAAAGGCAACTTGAAGGCTATCCTTAAATATGCGGCGCTACCGTTTGTTTGGTACGGAAGTTATTGGCGCTACAACTTTTTGAATAGGAACAGAGCAAAAAAACTTCAACCCTTAGTCGATAAATACGGATTCAGCTTGGATCTCAGACGCAAGATTTACGATATGTCCGTAAGCGAAAAGCAAACGGTTGAGATCGTCAAGGCACTTTATCGCGGAGCGGATATTCTCATCCTCGACGAGCCGACGGCGGTGCTTACTCCGCAAGAGATAGACAAGCTGTTTAACGTCTTGCGCAAGATGCGCGAGGACGGAAAATCGATAATAATCATTACCCACAAGCTCAACGAGGTTATGGCTATCTCCGATAGAGTCGCCGTACTCCGCAAAGGCGAACACGTAGCTACGGTAAATACCGCCGAGACGAACGAAAAAGCCCTTACGGAAATGATGGTAGGCGAAAAGATAGAGCTTAACATCAACAGATCCGAGCCCGTAAACACAAAGGAACGTCTGAAAGTAGAAGGGCTGACCTGCCGCAACAGAGAAGGCATGCTTGCTCTTGACGGCGTAACGTTTGCGGTAAATTCCGGCGAAATATTGGGTATTGCGGGCATCGCCGGTAGCGGACAAAGAGAACTTTTGGAGTCAATAGCCGGCTTATCCAAGCTCGATAAAGGCAACATAGTGTACTTCGATCCCAAAGAGGAAGACAAAGCCGTTGACCTCAGACAAAAAACCCCTACTCAGATACGCGATTTGGGCGTAAGACTCTCGTTCGTGCCGGAAGACAGACTCGGCATGGGACTTGTAGGGAACATGGATCTAACGGACAATATCATGCTTCGTTCCTACGGCAAGGGTCACTCGTTCTTCCTCGACAGAAAAACGCCGCACGATTTGGCTGAAACCATCGTCAAGGAATTGGAAGTCGTTACGCCCTCGGTAAATACGCCTGTCAGAAAGCTCTCGGGCGGCAACGTCCAAAAGGTGCTTGTCGGCAGAGAAATTGCTTCCGCGCCTACCGTTTTCATGGCGGCTTACCCGGTTAGAGGACTCGACATCAACTCTTCATACGTGATATATAACCTATTGACGCAACAAAAGGAAAGCGGCGTGGCGGTTATTTTCGTCGGCGAAGATTTGGACGTTTTGCTTGCGCTTTCCGATAGAATTCTGGTACTTTGCGGCGGCAAGGTTTCCGGCGTAGTGGACGCAAGAAAAGTTACCAAGGAGCAAATAGGATTACTTATGACGGGTATTCCCGATAATATAGAGATTTTCAATTACGAACACAAGGAGGACTCGCGCGATGAGTAAACACGTACGCGAACCCGTAGCGCACCTCGTAAAGCGTGTGGACATGCCCAAGTGGCAAGCGTGGCTGATAAGGGCGGCGGCTTTTGTGCTGTCGCTAGTGGTTTGCGCCATAGTTACGATTGCGGTTACCGGCAGAAGCGGCAGCTTCTTTTTCAAACACTTTTTTGTAGGAGTATTCGGTACCGAGCGCAAAATATGGAACCTGTTCAGAGAACTTTCGATACTGCTGATGGTTGCTCTTGCGGTAACGCCGTGCTTCAAAATGCGTTTTTGGAACATCGGCGGAGAGGGACAAATCCTAATCGGAGCCCTCGGTTGCGCGGTAGTTATCAACAGCTTCGGCGGCAAAATAAGCGACGCCGGCACGGTAATAGTTTCTCTTATAGCGGCGATGGCTTTCGGCGCGGTATGGGCGGTTATTCCCGCGCTTTTCAAGGCTAAATGGAATACCAATGAAACGCTTTTGACCCTCATGATGAACTACATAGCCACTTGCTTGGTAGGATACTTCATCAAGAGCGTCGCAACCAGCGGTACCGGAACGTTGTCTTTTGACAAAGGCATCGTAGGAAGCGCGCTCGGCAATGAATTTATACTTCAAATTTTGGTAGCCGTGGCGATTACGGCAAGCATGTTCGTTTACCTCAAATACAGCAAACACGGCTATGAATTAACCGTTGTGGGAGAAAGCGAAAACACCGCGCGTTACATAGGCATTAACAGCAAAAAAGTTATCATCCGTACCCTAATCCTCTGCGGATTGATCTCGGGCATAATCGGATTCTTGCTTGTCTCCGCCACGAACCTGGAAATACACGCCAAATACACCGTCGACGGCAGAGGTTTCACGGGCGTGCTTATATCTTGGCTTGCTCACTTCAATCCTATTTACATGGTGCTTACGTCCTTCCTTGTCGTGTTTATACAAAACGGTGCCGCCGAAGTCAGTACGTATGCGCGTCTCGGAGACTCTTTCCCGATGGTGCTCACCGGCATATTCTTCCTCTTCATCATTGCCAGCGAGTTCTTCATCAATTACAAAATCGTCCTTCACTCCAAGTTTAGGTTGCTTGCTCGTTTGAAACAAGCAAGGGAAGGTTCTATAACGAATATCAAGGAGGGGGATAAATAATATGATAGTCACATTGTTCAGAGAAGCTATCAAAGTAGGCGCGGTATTCCTATTCGGTTCTACCGGCGAAACGCTTATCGAAAAGTCAGGGCACCTTAACCTCGGTATCCCCGGCACGATGTGCATCGGCGCGGTAGGCGGATGTATGGGCGCATACCTTGCAAAAGCCGCCGGGATGTCGGATCCGAGCGTAATCATAGTAGCGATAATCATGTCGATGCTGTTTGCGGGGATCGTCGGCGCGGTGTACGGATTGTTTACTATTACCCTAAGGTGCAACCAGAACGTAACCGGTCTTGTAATAACCACTTTCGGTACCGGCGTATTGGGCTTTTGGGGTACTATAATGGGCAAAACGGGCAAAACATTGTTCGACGCAAGAAACGCTTTCGTAGCTCCGATGTTCGGTAACGTCGGCACCGACGCCTTCTCGCAAATATTCCTCTCCCACGGCACTCTCGTGTATGTCAGCCTGATTATAGCGATAGTCCTTGCGTTCGTACTTAAATTTACGCGTACCGGTCTTTCCGTTACCGCCGTCGGCGAAAACCCGGCAGCCGCGGACGCCGCCGGCATAAACGTAGTCAAATACAAGTATATCTCGTGCGTATTGGGCTCCGCAATTTCCGGTATCGGCGGAACGCTGTACCTATTGGAATGCACGCGCGGTTCCCTCGAGTACGTCGTAGACGCGATGGGTTGGCTTGCCGTAGCGCTCGTAATATTCTCGCTGTGGCGCCCGGCACTCGGCATAATCGGCTCTTTCATATTCGGTTTGCTGTTCATATTGCCGAACTACATATCCGGCGTATCGCTTGCAGGTAAGGAGCTTTTGAGCATCATACCATACCTCGCAACCGCCGTGGTCCTTATAATAGTCAGCATGTTCAATAAAAGAGAAACCCAACCGCCGTCGGCACTCGGACTTGCATATTTCAGGGAGGAACGATAATGGCTAACCCGGATAACGTCAAACAAACCGCCGTTGCGGAAACGGAAGAAACTCAGGCACAGAAGAAAAAGTCGCTTTCGCTGTCTTTAATCGTCAACATTATACAAACAGGGTTATTTGTGGCGTTTACCGCTTACGGATTTACCAAAAACTTCAAAGACAGCGTCTACATGCCGTACATCGTGGCGTTGATGGTGCTCTACGTTGCGTCGTTTGCAATTGTCATCGCACTCAACGTCAAGGACGCCGGCAAAGTAAAAACGGCAACCAAAACCTACAAAACGGCGACGGGCGACGTCAAGCTTGCCATCAAAGTAGTCAAAACAATCATGCTGTTGTTCAACGTCGCGACGTCCGTACTTATGGTTATTACCACTTATGCGGGCGAAGCGCTGACGCTAACCAAGGTATTTGCCTTGTGTTCGGCGGGATTTTCTTTGCTGAGTGCGCTTTGGACGGCATTCAAGGTCGGCAGAAAGGTCAAAAAACGCGTAAAGAAAGCCAAAAAGCAAAATAAATAACGGCTCGTTTGCGTATAAGTAGCTAACTTTTATAAAAAAGCTGTCGGAAAACTCCCGACAGCTTTTTGTTGTAGGTTATTTTGTTCCCCTATACTTTCAGTAAACGCCAAATATGTCCTTTGGTTATCATCAGAATGAGGTCGACAATCCAAATCAGCCATCCGCCGATAATGCGGATAATGCCGGCAACGATTTTGCCTTCCGACAATCTGGTTATCACGCCGCAAACCCAAGCGGTTACGGGAATTATAGCAAGAATAATACTTACGATTCTGCCAAGACCGAAGTAGTCTTTTTTACTTTTTGCTTTTGCCATTGTTTCAACCTCCGAATTTGATATTTATATCATATCACCGTTTGCGGCATTAGTAAAGATGTAATTGCAATTTTATGTAATTTGTGAAGTGAGCGTGTGTAGAGCTATGTTTGACAGTCGCATCGCGTTGTGGTAGTATATGCGTATGGAATCTTGTACGTGCGCGCTCAGCGGCGCTTTGATTAAATCTTATGCCGATAATTGCGTTAGGGAAGTCGTTGTGTACGATACCACGAGTTCGACAAACGATGTTTGCAGAGCCATGGGCGCAAACGGAGCCGCCGAAGGGCTTGTCGTCGTTGCCGACAAACAAACGGGCGGTCGCGGCAGATTGGGCAGAAGTTTTTACTCTCCGTCCGGTAGCGGAGTCTACTTTTCGATATTACTCGATATGTCTTACGACGATTGTCGGCTGAAAGCCATTACGCCTCTTGCGGCCGTTGCTGTGGCGGAAGCGTTGGAAGAGGTTTTCGACGCGGACGCCTCTATCAAGTGGGTAAACGACGTGTATGTCAACGGCGGTAAATGCGCCGGCATCCTTACGGAGTCTTGCATGTGCGGCGATACGCTTAAAGTCGTCGTAGGCATAGGAATCAACGTCAGCGCGCCCGAGGGCGGATTCCCCGAAGATATCAAGTTCAAGGCAGTCGCCGTAACCGCGGGGACCGCAGACAGAAACGCGCTCGTCGGTTGCGTGCTCAAAAAGTTCTTCAGAGAGTACGTTGACTTCGATAAGCAGTCGTTAGCGGAGCGTTACGCGGCAAGATGCAACCACATCGGCAAAAGCGTTTCGGTCATCAAGGACGGCACGAATACCACTGCCGTTTGCAACGGTATAGACGATGACTTCAATTTGATGGTTACGTATCCGAACGGTCAAGAAGAGAAACTTTTCTACGGCGAAATAAGCATTAAGTTGTAGCGTATAGGGGTATGGGTGCCGGGACAAACGTAAATACCGTCATCAACGCAACCGTTATGGCAAGCAACGCAATCGATACAGGTAATCCGTATTTAGGGTTACCGTTTTTATATATATGGCAACCTATACTTAGCCCTATTGCAACGGAAACCGCTTCCAACGCGATATGGTAGGGGAGTTTGTCAGCTAAACCGAATCCGCAAAACACGAGGTAGTATAACGTTACCATTGCGTATTCCGCGCTCAAAGCGTAGGAAAAGGCGGAGGCAAAGTATTTGTCTGCTCGGAGATTCCTCGGGCGACTCAGCACGGCGTACAGTGTGCAAGACGATATCAATATCGGATAGAGTATGATTTTTGCGTGCTCCCCGACGGACTCGTTTACGGGAGAAAACACCGCGATAAAAGGGCAACCCGTAAGGCTATACAAAAAGTGTAGCGGCGCGGAGATAATTATCGGCATAACGACGGCTCCCGCCCATACGGCGCATTTAAGTTTCTTAGATTTATCCATACGAATATTTTATGTCGTTACGCGCCGTAAATACAAAAACAGCAGGCAAGATGTTTCGAGCAAGCGCGCATATACGCGCAAGCGTTGACAAAAAGCTGAACTTTATATATAATGTTAATATGCCCGAATTCGGGTTTAGGAGACTATATGGATTATCTTGTACAAGGCATAAATGCCATTACGTGGCAACAGGTAATCATGTGGGTACTCGGCGGAGTGCTCATTTACCTGGCGATCAAAAAGAACATGGAGCCGGCGCTTCTTTTGCCTATCGGCTTTGGCGCGATCCTCGTCAATATACCGTTCAGCAACGTCCTTACCGTGGACGGCGCGACGGGTATTATCGAGTGGCTGTTCAACGTAGGTATAGAGGCGAGCGAAGCGATGCCTATTCTATTATTTATAGGTATCGGCGCGATGATAGATTTCGGTCCGCTTCTTTCGAATCCCAAGCTGTTTTTGCTTGGCGGAGCCGCGCAATTCGGCATATTCGTCACCATACTTTTGGCGTCACTCATAGGTAACGACGTCTTCACCATCCAAGACGCGGCGGCGATAGGCATTATCGGAGCTGCCGACGGTCCGACGTCCATACTCGTGGCGCAAACGCTCAAGAGCCAATACCTTGCGCCTATCATAGTCGTGGCGTACTCGTATATGGCGCTGGTGCCGATCATTCAACCGCCGGTCATTAAGCTCATCACTACCAAAAAAGAGCGCATGATCCGCATGAAGTACACCAATAAGGAAGTCAGTAAAACCACAAAAATCTTGTTCCCGATAGTCGTTACCCTTGTAGCAGGCATTATTGCGCCCGCGTCGCTGGCTCTTGTCGGATTCCTGATGTTCGGCAATTTGATTCGCGAGTGCGGCGTACTCGATAACCTTTCGGATACCGCCCAAAACGTGCTTGCAAATCTTATCACATTGCTACTCGGCATTACCATAGCCTTCCAGATGCAGGCGAAGAACTTTGTCCGCTGGGAAACGCTCATGATTATGGGACTCGGCTTGTTCGCGTTCATATTCGATACGGTAGGCGGCGTAATGTTTGCGAAGTTCCTTAATCTATTCAGCAAGAAGGACGACAAAATCAATCCGATGGTCGGAGCTGCCGGTATATCGGCATTCCCGATGGCGTCGCGTATCGTCCAAAAGATGGGATTGGAAGCCGATCCCACAAACCACTTGCTCATGCACGCCGTAGGCACTAACGTTTCGGGTCAAATAGCCTCCGCAATAGTCGGCGGACTGATTATCGGACTCGTGGGAATGTAGGAGGTAAAATATGTCGCTAACGATGTTAATGATGCAGGAAGCAACCAAAAATAACGTCCTCAAAGCTTTGGAAATTATGTGGAAAGGGCTTGTGGCTATATTTATAGTTATAGGTATAGTAGCGATCGTAACGTTCATCATGAACGATATATCCGCTTCGCGCAAGACGGGCGAACTCTACATACAAAGGCTTTGGAAAAAGATAAAAGGGCTCAAAAAGGCAAAATCCCCCCAAGAACCCACAAAAGAGGACTAAATAAATGATTACCGTACCCGACAAAAGCGAATACAAAGAGTTGTTGCGCTTTTTGGACGTAACGTTCCGTAGACCGTTCAAGAGGCTTATTCCGTCTTTGTACGCCGACGCCGACTCGATGCCTTACCACTATGTGTTGCGTGGCGAAAACGGCAAAATCAACGGCGCGTTGTGCGCTTATCCCGGCAACGTGTATATGGGCGGAAGCGCGGAACCGCTGAAAATATTGGATATAGGCATGGTAGCTACGCGCAAGTCCGAACGCGGCAAAGGCATAATGCGCACGCTTGTCAACCATGCGGTCGAAGAAGGCAAACTCAAAGGCGCCGAACTTGTTTGTCTTACCGGCAGACGCAAACGCTACGAACACTTGGGGTTCTATCCGTGCGGTAGGAATCTTGTGTACGGAATAGACAAAATGAGTACCCGAGAAGTCGCAATCGGTACCCCAATCACGTTTGTTAAGGTAAAAACCGACGAGCAAAAAAAGTTTGTCGACAGCCTCTACGCCAAGTCTTTTCAGCATACGGAATTTCCTACGGCTAAGCCTTCCGACGTACTCGGCAATTGGTTCGCCGGCGTATATGTTATTCACGAGGGCGGCGCGCCCATAGGCTATTTATACGGCATGCCGCACATACGCGTGTTGGACGGAGTCGTGCTGGACGAGAGTGATTGTAGCCGTGATGAAACCGTCATGCGCTACAAGCGCGTCATTCGCGCGTTCGTGGAGTTTTTGGGTCACGGATTCCGAGCAAAAGCCATTCCTACGGAGGAGTGCTACAATTTAGCGCTCAAAGATATTTGCGAAAACGTATCCGTGCATGCCGATTTCAAGTTTAAGGTCCTCGACTACCGCGCGGTATTTCTCAAGCTGTATGCGGAGGCGCGTGAGTTCTACGGCTATAACAGAGAATTTGCCGTAAGCGTCGAGATTATCGGCAAAGACAAATTCGAGTTCGGCATTTCGGACGGCAAAGTATTCGTGCGCGACTACGACGGTGAAGTCGCCGTCAAGTTTACGGACGGCGAGGCAATCGAACGGCTTTTCGGCATAGGCAGGATCGAGCAAGCGCCGATTCCCACGGTATTTGCGCTCAAACACAGCGATTTGAATTGATTATGGTTAAGGCTAATCCCAAAATTTTGGTATTGTCCACGGGCGGAACGATTGCGTCCGTCATGACGGATAACGGTTTGGCGCCCACCAAGAGCGGCAACGAGATATTATCATACCTCGGCGCGGTGCCTTATGATATAACGATCAAGGACATTTTGCGCCTCGATTCCACCAACATACAGCCGGAAGAGTGGCAGTACATAGCGGAATGCGTATACAACATGCGTTCGGGCTATGACGGAGTCGTCATCACGCACGGAACGGACACCATGGCGTATACCGCCTCAATGCTCACGTTCATGCTCAAAAACATCGAGATACCGGTAGTGCTTACGGGTAGTCAGTTACCGATAAATCATCCGCTCAGCGACGCGCCCTACAATCTGAGATGCGCGCTCATGATGGCGTCGAGCGGAGTTGCCGGCGTATTTATAGCGTTTGACAGGCAAATTCTTTTGGGTTGCCGTAGCGTCAAGGTTCGCACGACGGGTTTCAACTGTTTTGAAAGCGTCAAGGCACCGCCCGTGGCGCGCGTCGATTCCGACGGCTTGAAAATGGTCGCTCCGCCGATAAACAAGCCCGACGCGGTATGCGAACTGAATAAAAATATAGATACCCGCGTTGTCCTCATCAAACTTATCCCGGGCATGGATCCGGCGCTGTTCAGGACGCTTGCCAACATGGGTTGCAAGGGCGTAGTCATCGAAGCTTTCGGATCGGGCGGACTCAACTTCATACGGCGCGACTTAATATCCGCAATGGGCGAGCTTGTCCGCGAAGGTATACCCGTGGTTGTTTGTAGCCAATGCTTGTACGAGCGCAGCGACCTTACCAAGTACGAAGTCGGCAGACGCGCCTTAGCCAAAGGCGTAATCCCCGGTGAAGACATGACGTCGGAGTGCGCTTCAACCAAGCTTATGTGGGCTCTCGGACAGGGAATGAGCACAAGCGAAATAGCGGCATTTTTTGAACTCAGCGTAGCCGGCGAAGTGACGGTGTGCTAAACAATCTCGTGTTTAGGTACCCGTTATTCGATATTCGGGACGCTAAAATTTATCAATCGTTCCGTCCGCCAAATCTTTTGCAAGGAAAGAGCAAAAGTAAAACGGCACGGTCAGCAGCTTTTGCTTGTCATCGAATCCGAAATTGTTTTTCGATACTTTAATCGCAAACTCGAATTTGTTGTGGCTTGCGAACTTTTCCAATGAGTTCAGCGTACCGCGCCCTTTTTTGACGTCGATAGGGAATAGCCTGTTGTCGGATTCGACGATAAATTCAAGTTCCGCCGATGATTTTCCTTTCCAATAAAAGAGGCTCATACCTTGTGCGACAAGCTCATTGGAGACAAAGTTTTCAAAAAATATGCCGGACAACATATTTTCTTTGTCGGGAGCGACGAACGACGACGCGTTTATTCCGCTTTGATAAGAAAACATGCCGATATCTGCAAGGTACAAGCGGAAATTACTGCCGTTATCTTGGATAAGCGGTAATGTTATATGCTCTTTGAGTTGGTATGATCTGTTCACGATGTGTGCCGTTGTCAGCCAGTCGATGGCGGTTAAATAGTCACGCGTTTTGCTTTTTGCCTCTATGAGTCCCGGCGAGAAATTCTTTGATTCTTTGTTGAGCTCTTTGTAAATGTTTGAAAACAAAGAACGCGAACGCAAAATAGCTTCTCTGCTTGCTTGATACAATTCCATATCTGCAAGGTAATTATCATATAGAGCTTTGAGAATTTCTCTCGATTCGAAAAGATTTTGCGTTGAAATGTAGGTATCGACAGCTTCGGGCATTCCTCCTACGAGCAAGTACTTATAAACTTGCTCCAATGCAAGTTCATGGATGTTTCTATCTAACGGCATCCTTTCCGAATACGCTTTCTTTATTTTTTGATACAGCAATTTGTTGCTGTTCATAATAAATTCCTCAAACGTAAGCGGATAGATGGTAATTTGATTTATCTTGCCGACGGGGAACAAAAATTCTGAATCCTGACCGGGACCGCGTTTATTGGTTTCCCTTTGGAGTTTGATTCTTACCATAGAGCCTGTCGCGATAACCGGAATTTCCCTGAAATCTTGGCAAAAATACTTCAATGCGGAAATAATATTGGGGCATTCTTGAACTTCGTCGAAAATCAATAGCGTTTTACGATCTATTTGCTTGCCTTTGCGGAGAGATATAAACTCGATAATCTTTTCCGCATTGGCGGTAGAAAAGCAAAATTCGCGAAAATCATCTTCTTTTTTGCAATCGATGTAGACATAACTGTTTTTGTAATACTTTTCGGCAAAAATATCTTTCACCAAATATGTCTTGCCGACCTGTCTTGCGCCCCAAACGATCAGAGGTTTTCGGCTTGCGCTTTTATTCCACTTTATTAGTTTTTGTATTGCCGATCTTTCCATAAGATAACTCCTTCAATGGTTATATTATACACAAAACCTCACCGTTTTGCAAGGGCTAAAACTAATTAATTGCACCTTTTGGGGTGTTTCAAGACGAATTAATTGCACCTTTTGGGGTGTTTCAAGAGGAATTAATTGCACCTTTTGGGGTGTTTCAAGACGAATTAATTGCACCTTTTGGGGTGTTTCAAGAGGAATTAATTGCACCTTTTGGGGTGTTTCAAGACGAATTAATTGCACCTTTTGGGGTGTTTCAAGAGGAATTAATTGCACCTTTTGGGGTGTTTCAAGACGAATTAATTGCACCTTTTGGGGTGTTTCAAGAGGAATTAATTGCACCTTTTGGGGTGTTTCAAGACGAATTAATTGCACCTTTTCGTACTTTGTAACGCGAAAAACGCGCCGATGAGCGCAAAAAACCTTCCTAAGACGCGTCCGCGATTAAAAAATACGCAAAGAATTTTGTACGGACGCGCGTCTAACCGATATCGGGTTTAGTCTTTGTTATCGTCGTTGGGTGCTTGTATTTCGAGTGCGGGTTTATCGCTTGCGTTGAGGGGAGAAATAACCGTAGTGTTTAATCTCGATTCAATATCCCGGCGGGTGTTCTTGGCAACGCTACCGCCTTCTCTCGCTACCGCAACATTTTCTTTGAATGTTTCCGGTCGTTTGCTCTTGGAGAGTGCCGTTGTGGTAACTTCCGCAAGCATGTTGAGGACGAGTTCGATGTTGGTCATGTTGTCGCGGAGATTTTCTTTTTTCAAGCCTTTGAGTTCTTTGTATTCCTTGACGGAGAGTCCGCTCCAAGCTTTGGTCATTTCGTTTGTGAGGATGGCGTAATCTTTTTCTTGGTCGATTCCGCGCGCCTTCCATTCGTCGGTGAGCTCTTTGCGCATCTCGATGGTTTGGAGTCTTTGATTTATCCAGCCTTCCGTGTAACCTTTCGCGCGGTAGAAATCCGCGCCGCGGATTATTGCCTTT
>CAVIFU010000033.1:0-16750 GCA_963642145.1 Ruminococcus bicirculans (ex Wegman et al. 2014) | reverse complement strand
GTCGCCGTAGGCGATGTATATCACCGCTGCCGTCAGGCAGTGTATATCACCGCAACCGTGAGGTTGCGTATATCACCGACGCCCAACGGCGTTGCATATTACCGCGCCCACCGGGCGTGTATATCACCGTTGCCATATCACAGATTCGAAATAAGGCTTATCCCCGACAGCGTGAGCGGTACGATAGCAAAGACAAGGTAGTATGTTTTTAGCGGAGTGAACAGCGCGAGCAGGGCAAACGTCAAGGCGAGGAACAGGTAATATTTGGCTTTGCGCGGTTCTAAGATTACGCTTCCGAGCGCTCTGAGATCGGGTTTAACGCGCTGTTTTTTGTTCTTTTTGGGTTTTTCAGGGAGCGCATTATGTCGTTTTAGATATTTGTAGACGGCGTATTTATCGGGATATTCGAGCGTTATCGGCAGTATTGCACCCAAAGTGAGCGTTTTTCTGTCTTTTGCGCGAGCGAGGATGAATACGTGTTCGATGCCGTTTTTGACGGCTTCTCGGTAAGCTCCGGCGATGTCCTCTTGGGTGAGATTTATGAACTTGTACGCCACGCAAACGAGATATTTTTGTCCCTTCCGCTCATACGCAAAGTACGGCGCGCGGATGTACAGTCCGTGTTGCGCGGGGAGAGTCGCGTAGAACAGTTCCGTAGCTTTTTGCGAGCCCATCAGTGCGAGCATTACGGGTAATTCCGACGGCGTAATATCCGTGCGGTTGATGTGTTTTGCTTTGATTACGCAGAACAACGTTGCCACGGCAAGATAAACAGATCCGCTCAAATACACCGCGAGCCTTCTTTCGACAAAAGCCGCGGCAAACACGTAGACAACCGCGAGCAATGCAATCGAGAATAGGATTTTATCGATAAATTTTCCCATAACGTAATTATTTCCGTAACTACGGCGTTTAGACTGTTGATTAAATTACGCGGTAGATATATAATTATGGTATGAAAATAGGAATATTCGGAGGGACATTCGATCCCTTGCACAATCAACACGTCACGTTCATACGAAAAGCCGTTTCGGCGATCGGTTTAGACAAAATTTTGCTGGTGCCAACGTATATGCCGCCTCACAAAAAGAGTACGGCAACGCCTTACGCGATAAGGCGCGACATGCTCCGCGAGTTTGTCAAGACGGAGCCGAACGTTGTTCTCGAAGAAGCCGAACTCGAATGCGGATCGTCATACGCATACGAAGTGGTGGATTACCTCAAAAACAAGTACGCGGGCGACGAACTTTACTACCTTATGGGCAGCGATTCTCTCATACGTCTCGGCGCTTGGAGGTCGCCGGAAAAGCTTGTCGGCGCGGTTAAAATCCGCGTAGCCGGCAGAGGCGAGCACGACGGTATCCCCGAGCTTTGCGCCAAGTATTCCGAACTGTACGGCGGCAACGTAGAGTACATGTTCGATTGCGAGCGCGAGTCCTCCGGCAAAATCCGCCTCGACGTCATACTCAAAAATTATCCGTCGGTAGAGTCCGCCGTACCGCAGTGCGTTTACCGCGCGATTAGGGAAAACGACTTGTATTCCGGATACCGCGTCGCCGCGGACAAGCTCAAAACAATGCAGTCGGACAAACTTTTTGCGCATTCTGTAAGCGTTGCCGAGTACGCCGTAGAACACGCCTGGATGGTTTGGGAGAGCTTTGACAACGCCTATTACGCAGGGCTTTTGCATGATTCCGCCAAGGGCAGAGAAGATACCGTTATCTACGATTGCCCCGACGGTACGGCTCCCGAAGTCAAACACCAATACGCCGGTGCGGTTGTCGCAAAAGAGGCGTTTGGGATACATAACGAAGCGGTTTTGGACGCCATACGCTACCATACCACAGCCAAACCGCAAATGTCCGAACTCGGCAAACTCATCTATGTAGCGGACAAATTGGAGTACCGCCGCGCATACGAAGGCGTTGACGAGCTCAGGCGCATAGCGGACGTTGACTTTGAAGAAGGATTTAGGCGCACTCTCAAACACGGATACGACTTTATTATAAGCAAGGACGCTACGCCCGACGTCTTGACTTCGGACGCGTGCGCGTGGTATAATATACCCACAAAATCATAGGAGAAAATCAATGGATCCCAAACAACTTGCGGAACTCATCCAAACAATACTTGACAGCAAAAAGGCAGAGGACATCACCACCCTTGACCTTACCGAACAAAACGCCGTTACGGATTATTTTGTAATAGCCACCGGTAGGAATATCAACCACGTTCGTTCTTTGGCGGAAGAAGTCGAAGAGGAACTCGAAAAGCAAGGCATATTTATCACTCGCAAAGAGGGCGTTCGCGACGGCAGATGGGTCGTGCTCGATTATGACAGCGTGATGGTGCACATTTTCAATTCTCAAACCAGAGAATACTATTGCCTTGAAAAACTTTGGAAGCACGATGACAAATAATTCGAAACCGAACGGCACCGCCAAAGAGCACGATACCGCCGAGGTTGTCGGCGATACCGTCGATCCGAGCGCACATAGTATAGCCCAAAGCGCGGAACCGGCGGATGCGAGCACGGAAAAAACCGCGCGTAAGGGCGGTAAACCGATGAGCAAACGTCGCAAAAAGGTAGTGCGCGCCACCGCGTGGCTGACCAAGACGGCGTTACTTGCGGCGCTTTCCACCGTTTTGTATTACTTTGTGCGTTTTCCGATTTTTCCTCCGCCGTTCAACGTGTTGGATATGGATTTTTCGGACATTCCGGCATTGCTCGGCGGTTTTGCCATGGGCCCCGTTGCGGGAGTTGCGGTTGTGCTCATCAAATGCGCCATCAAATGCGCGAGTACGACGACCGTTTTTGTCGGCGAGCTTGCGAACTTTTTGTCGAGCGCGTCGTTTGTGCTTACCGCAAGCCTTATCTACAAGTTTGTCAAGTCGCGCAAGGGCGCGGTGTTGGCTCTCGGAGTAGGCATACTCGTCAACGCGATCGTGTCGTCACTGTGCAATTACTTTATTACCGTACCGCTGTACGCCAAACTTTATGCGCCGGCGATGCTTGAATACAGAGTGGCGTTTGCGTTTGAGTACGGACTGGCGTTCAATCTCATCAAAACGACGTCGTGTTCGGTAATAACGTTCTTGATATACAAAAAACTTTCGGTGATATTGCATTTATGAGGTACGTTTCTCATTCCGAAGAGGATACTTTCGCAGTTGCGGAGGGGATAGCCGCCACTCTCGGAGGCGGTGAAGCGATAATTTTGGTCGGCGAACTCGGCGCTGGCAAAACGACGTTCACCAAAGGCTTGGCGCGCGCTCTCGGAGTCGAACGCACGGTAGTATCGCCCACGTTTACCATAGTCAAAGAGTACCGTGGCAAAGATTTGATGCTCTATCATATAGACATGTACAGATTAGAGGACGATTCCGAGCTATGCGAACTCGGCATAGACGAGTTGTTTTCAAGTGACAGCGTGGTGGTCATCGAGTGGAATCGCCTTGGCGAAAACGAGCTACCCGAACGCGTAATAACCGTAAACTTTACGGTTAGCGGTGAAAACGAGAGAATTTTAGAGGTAAAAGATGAATTGCATAATCATTGACAGCACGGCTGAAGAATTGGCGCTTGCCGTAGTCAAGGGCAACGAACGCTACATCCACATCGGCGATACGGGCGCGAGGCGGCACACCTCGGAGATCCTTGTCGAGCTTGACAAATTGTTGTTCGAGTCCGGGCTGTTGCCCAAGGACGCGGAATACATCGGAGTGGTTGTCGGTCCGGGATCGTTTACGGGTATCAGGATAGGAGTCGCCACCGCCAACGCCATGGCTAAGGCTATCGGAGCCGAGGTTGTGGAGATTACCGCGCTTGAAGTGCTTGTGCGTAACGAAAAGTACGCTCTCGGGCTTATAGATTGCAAGCACGGCAATTATTACGCCCTGTACAAAGACGGCGCGAAGACCGAGTATAAGGCGATAACGCAAGCGGAAGCGGATGAATACCGCGGTACCAAGGTGATATACTCAAAGCCGGATGTCGAAGGAGAAATAGAAGTAGCCCTTGCCAAAATTGCCTCGGGCGATACCGTCGCAACGGCTAAACCGTTCTACATCAAGCAATCGTCGGCGGAGATAGAGAGCAAAAATGAGTGAGTTTTACATCGAAAGTTACGCGCTCGGCGATTTGCACGACATTGCCGACTTAGAGAAGGAGTGCTTTGAGCGTCCGTGGCAGTACGATGCCTTTTGCCGGGAGTACGTCGACAAAAACAAGTTCTACTTTGTAGCCAAGGACTCATCAACCGGCAGGCTTATCGGTTACGGCGGATACGCCCACGTAGTAGACGAGGCGCACGTTATGAATATAGCGGTCAGGGACGGCTATCGCAGGAAGGGCGTTGGAACGGCGATACTTGCAAGGATTATCGGATCCGCGCGTGAAAAAGACATACGCGCGATAACGCTCGAAGTTGCCGATTCCAACGCAAACGCCATTGCTCTGTACGAAAAACTCGGTTTTGTCAATTACGGATTACGTCCGCATTACTACGGATGGGATAAGCCGGCAAGAATATATTGGCTGATTCTCAAAGAGGAGTAACTTAGTTTTTCAACCCGACGTATAAATGTAGTATGTTATCGCATTGTACGTTCGGCACGGGAAAGGATATAATTTTTCTACACGGATGGGGCGGAAGCTCCGTCTCTTTTTTGGGAACGGCAAGGACATTTAAGGATTATAGGGTAACGCTTGTCGATTTTTTCGGTTTCGGCGGTACTCCCGAACCCGAAGAACCGTTCGATCTCGATACATGCGCTGAGGCAATAGGCGAGCTCATACGCTTTTACGGCATGGCGGAAGCCGTTGTGGTCGGACATTCGTTCGGCGGACGGGTAGCGGTGCGCCTTGCTCGCAAATATCCCCATTACGTCAAAAAACTTGTGCTGATAGATGCCGCCGGGCTACGTCCGAGGCGCGGTGCGAGCTATTATTTGAAGGTAGGTTTTCACAAAATCGGCGTTAAGCTCGGAATGAGAGGACTGAACGGCTCTTCGGATTACGCGGCGCTTTCCCCGGTGATGAAACGTAGCTTTATAAACATCGTCAACGACTATACGGACAAGGATCTGAGATACGTTACCGCGCCGGTTCTTCTGATTTGGGGCGATAGAGATACCGCCACGCCGTTATACATGGCTTATAGATTTAAGCGCAAACTGTCGCATGCCGAGCTCAAAATATTTTCGGGAGCCGGGCATTACTCTTACCTCGATAGATTCAGAGAAACAAACGCGCTTATCCGCGCATATATTGAAGACGATGGTTAAGCTTTGCATAATCATAGTGACTTTTGTTGCGTGTATAGCCGCTTCGCTCGGCGCGTTGACAAAGTTGCAAACGGGCGGTTACAGGGGACGTATAGCCGTTTATCCGTTGCTCGGAGGTCTGATTAAATGCGCAGTCTCGGCGTCGTTGTGTGCCGTTTCGGCGCGCTATGCCGGGCGATACGCGTGCGTCGGCTACTTTACGGCGGCGGGGATCTCCGTCATCGGACACGTAGCCGTTTACCTTAGACGGCGCACAAAGTTGAAGCTAACGCGCAGAGCGTGCAGATTGCTTGTTTCCGTTTGCGCGGTCTATGTCGGCTTATCCGTGGCGGCGGCTTTGCTAATAGAATCGGAGTTACACGTCGTTCTTTGCGAATGCGCGATTATTTGCCTTTCCGCGCCTGTCGCGCATATCGTCGCATGCGCATTGTATCCTTTGGAAAAGGCAAACAACTACCGCTACATCCGCAGAGCAGAGGCGGAGCTCGACGTCGCCTCGGTCATAAAAATAGGTATCACCGGGAGTTATGGCAAGACTTCATGCAAGTATATTCTTGCAGAGATGCTCAAATCGCGGTATCGCGTAATAGTCACGGACGGCAACTACAATACGCCGATGGGTATTGCCAAAACGGTTTTTGCCAATGTCGAGCTTCTCGGATCGTCATTACAAGGCAAACCTTTGGTATTTATTGCCGAGATGGGCGCCAGATACGTAGGCGACATTGCGGAGCTTACAAGGATTGTCAAGCCCGATTACGCCATAATTACCGGGGTCGGCGAACAGCATTACGAGACCTTCGGCAATATAGAAAACGTCGCGTTCGAGAAATCCGAGCTTGCGCGTTACGTCCGCAAAAAGGGCGGTTTCGTGGCATATAACGCCGATAATCCGTACACAAACGCCATGTGCGAGAAGTTCGGAGGGATATCCGTGGGCACGTTCGGCGGCGACTACGTCGTCACCGGGCTAACGATGAGCGCGGACGGTTTGACCTTCGGAATCCGAGGAGGAAACGACAAGATTTTCTTCAAAACGTCGCTTATAGGCAGGCACAACGCCCTGAATATCGGCATGTGCTTTGCGCTTGCGCGCGCTCTCGGCGTTACGGAAGAGGCGCTCGTATCGGCAGTAAGCGCGCTCGAAGCCGTGCCTCACAGATTGGAACTCAAACATTTGGACGGAATAACCATCATCGACGACGGCTACAACGCAAATTATGAGGGCGTGATATCCGCATTGGAAACGCTGGCGTATTTTCGCGGTCGCAAAGTTGTTTACGCGCAAGGCATAGTCGAACTCGGTCGCAAACAAAAATCGGTCAATATCGATGTCGGTAGGGCGGTGTCGAGGGTTGCAAACGTCGTGATATTGTCCGGGCAAAACGCGCGCAGCATACGCCGCGGACTTGCCGAGGGCAATTTTTGCGGAAAAATCATTGAATTTAAGTCGATGCGCGAGGCAACGGCGCATTTGTCGTCCGTGCTTTGTCGCGGTGACGTCGTATTGTTTCAGAACGATATACCGTAGGAGGGTCTATGAGTAAAAACATAATTGCCGTATTCGGCGGTCGTTCCACCGAGCACGATATTTCCGTGATAACCGCCATCGAGGCGTTATACGCCATACCGAGTAAATATAACGTTTTGCCGATCTATATGCGCGCGGGGAAGTTCTACGGAGGCGACGGTCTTTATACCCTAAAAAATTATACCCCGTTTGTTCCACAAAATCACGTGGAACTCGGGTTTTTCAACGGTACTGTGTATAAGTTGTCCAAACACGGCAAACTCAAACAATATTTCAAGCCGGATTGCGCGCTTTTGCTTAATCATGGCGGTGAGGGCGAAAACGGCGCGCTCCAAGGCTTTTTCGACATCCAAGGCGTGCCGTACACTTCATCGGGCGTATTCGGCTCGGCAATTGCAATGGATAAGTTTACGGCTAAATGCCGTCTGAGGTCGGTAGGCGTTCCGGTGACGGAAGGCGTAATCGTGCGTGCGGATTGCGCGGAACGCGACATCGCGGAAGCGGAAAAATTCGGGTATCCGCTGTTTGTTAAACCCAATTCGCAGGGGAGCAGCATAGGGATAGGCGCGGCAAAGGACGGCGCCGAACTTCGCGATAAGCTGGCAATTGCGTTTGAATACGACGCGGAAGCGCTTGTGGAACGCTGTCTTACGGATTTTGTCGAACTCAACGTCGCTTGTCGCAGAGTAGGCGGTGTGTTGCACGTATCCGCGCCCGAACGCCCGATTTCCTCTCGCGACGCGTTGACGTTTGACGATAAATATATGGTAGGAGCCAAAGGCGGCGTCGGCATGTCCGGCGGAAGAAGGGAATTCCCGGCGCGCGTTTCGGATGAGATTCTTGTAGAACTCGACAGACTGACGCGGTTAATCTACGACGAACTCAAACTCTCGGGAGTCGTTCGCATAGACTACATGCTTGCGGAAGGGCGCATTTATTTCAACGAGGTCAACTCTATTCCGGGATCGCTTGCGCATTACCTTTATCCCGAAATCGGCTACGGAGAATTTTTGTCCGAGACGATAGAGGAGTGCATGTCTTTCGGCGCAAAAAAAGAACCGACGTTTTTGTCGTCGGTACTTACTCAGGGAATCAGTAAATCGGGCGCGCCTATTTAGTCGGTTGCTTGGGCGTTACGACGATTGTTTTGTAGTCGGTGTACGTCACGAGTCCGGGCTTGCCGAGCTTTTTTACATACTTGCGTTTGGTGTAATCGACTTCCGCTTTCGGATTGTCTTTAGCTTCCGAATAGTATGCGACGACCTCCGCTACTTTTTCTATCACATGCATCGGAACTTGGGCGTTGTTCGCGATGATAATTCCGTGTGCGCCGTGATAATTTTTGGCGTGCAACCATACGTCGCCACCGCCGGCTATTGCGAAAGTTACCTCCTCGTTTTGCTTGTTGTTCTTACCGATATAAGACGTGTATCCGTCGATTTCCAAGCGTAGCGGGGGAGTCTTTTTCGGCTTTTTCGGATTGTGAGTCGAGGCGGTTTTCTTGGGCGAAACAAGCGCGTCGAGCTCAGCTCTTATCTCCTCGTATTCGGCTTCGGAGTCCGACGTTTCGATACTTGTTTTTATGCTTTCGAGGTAGTCTTTAAGCTCCGTCATCTTTATGAGTTCTTGTCTTGCGTACGCCTCCGCACCTTTTGCCTTGTTGTATTTTTTGAAATACCTCTCGACATTCTTTTTTGGGGAAATTGCGGGGTTTAAGGCTATTTTTACGCGTTGAGTATTATAAAAATCGTCACATTCTATAATACTCGAACCCTTTTCTATGCGGTAAATGTTGCATTTGAGTATTTCTCCGAGCTCCAAAAATCTCTCTTTGTCGGCGCTTTCGGACAGTGTTTTTTGCGCTTCCGCTATATGTTTTTCGGTCTTTGCGAGTAGAGTTTTGAGCTTGCGTTTTATGCTTTGCGTGTCGCGCGCTTTTTTCTCTTTGGTCGCGCCTTCGAGGTAGAATTCCTCCATCGCTTCCGATAGGCTTTCCGCTTTCTTTGCCGTGTACGTTTCGGGGGCGGAGAAGTAGGGGTAGACGTAGTAGCCTACGCACTTTTCCCCGTCGTAGAATACGGTCGGCGAGTACAGTTCGGAGTCGGACGCGTCCGACAAAATTCGGGTAGCTTTCTCGGTGCCGAACATGCGGTTCAGGGCAATTAACTCGCTTGCGGTTTCCTTGCTTATGCCGTTTATTTCGGAGTAGACGCCCTTCGGATCGTCCGAGTGTTTTTCGAGAGAGGCTCCGACGTTTTCGACGTCGGACAGAAGTATTTTGTGTTTATCGGGATAGGTGTACGCCACTCCCGGGAATACCGGGCGCGAACGCTCGTTCATCACGCGTTTGACGGCGTCGATGATCTTGTAATTTTCGTCGGCGAGTATGATGTTGGAAGCTCCTCCCATTATTTCGATAATCACCCTCGTGACGGTAGCGTCGTTCAGTTCGTTGCGCGTAAGCACGGTGATTTCGACGAGTCTGTCGTCGTTCAGACACTTGATTTCTTTGACGACGCCGCCGGTCAGACGTTTTCTTGCCAGCATACAAAAAGCCGGAGGCACCGGCATATTCGTCAGTTTCATTTTGGTGAAGTGCAACCTCGGCATATCGGATCGACAAGTCAGATAGAGGTTGCGATTGACGCCTCTTGCGCGAATGAGCAAGACGAGTTCGTCCTCCGAGGGCATGCCCACCTTATCGACGCGCCCGTCGGAGAGGGCGTTTGTAAGTTCCTTAGCTAACGCGTTGAGCGTGATTAAATCGTTCGGCATGGTAGTATTATAAACTTTTTTCGTACTTAATCGCAACACATTTCGGGAACTAACGCAAATCAAATTGTTGCAAATGCGCTTTTATTGTGTTAATATATACGGGCACATATAGCGCATACAATAATGGAGGTTATAGTTTACTATGGAGTATTCAGTTAAGAAACTCGAGAAGTCGCGCGTTGAAATTTCCGTTTCTCTCAACAAAGAGGATTGGCAAAGCTACATCAAGAAGGCGTACGAGCAGAACAAGCACAAATTCGCGGTAGAGGGATTCCGCCGCGGCAAGGTTCCGTTCAGTCTTTTGGTTAATCGTTACGGAGAGGAATTTTTCTATGAAGACGCCGCCGACATCGCTTTGAGCGAGGAATACGGCAAGATTTTGGACAAAGACAAAATCAACGTCGTCGCGCGTCCCGACGTCAAGATTGACAAAATCGACGCAGACGGATTGGCGTTTGTCCTTACGGTAGCCGTTTATCCGGAATTCGAACTCGGACAATACACCGGTCTCAAACTCAAAAAAGAGGTTGCCGAGGTCACCGACGCCGAAATCGACGCCGAAATATCTCGCGAACAAGAGGGCAATTGCCGTTGGATAGACATCACGGACAGGGCAGTGCAAGACGGCGACAAAGTCGTACTCGATTACAGCGGTTCGGTAGACGGAGTCAAATTCGAAGGCGGCACGGCGGAGAAGTATCCGCTTACCATCGGATCACACCAATTCATTCCGGGATTCGAAGAGCAGATCATAGGCAAGAATATCGACGAGCACTTTGACGTCAAAGTCACGTTCCCGGATGACTATCACGCAGAGGATCTCAAAGGTAAAGAAGCCGTATTCGAGTGCGTCGTTCACGAAATCAAGGTAAAAGAGCTCCCGGCTCTCGACGATGAGTTTGCAAAGGATCTCGGCGAGTTCGACACGTTCAAAGAATACAAAGACGACGTTAAGGCAAGACTACAAAAGAAAGCCGAAAACGAAGCGCAACAAAAAGAGGACAACGCCCTCATTACCGCCGTTGTAGACGGCACGACGGTAGACGTACCGGAAGCGATGGTAGAGGACGAAATCGACCGTTTTATCGACAACATGAAGCACAGCATGGCGCAATACGGACTCAAATACGAAGATTATTTGAGCTATACCGGCGCGACGGAAGAGGGTCTCCGCGCGGAGCGCAGGGCAGAAGCCGAACGCGACGTCAAGACGAGCATGGTTTTGGAAGCGATAATCAAGAAAGAGAACCTTATCCCCACAAAAGAAGAGTTTGACGAAGAGCTCAAAAAGAACGCCGAAGAAGTAGGCAAGACGCCGGAAGAGTTCGCCAAGACTATGGACGAGCGCACCTATAACTACATGTTCACCAAGCTCATGGACGACAAACTGTTCGCATATCTTCGCGCGAACAACCTGTTCGAGTAAGCAACAGACAGCCTTTTAGGCAAAAAAATGTAGCAATATTACAAGTTTTCGCGGGTTTTCGGACCCGCGAAAACGACAAACGATTTTCAATCGGAAAGGAGAAATTATTATGGAAATGACGCACAAAATATCTCAAGTACTCATGCCCATCCCCACCGTGATAGAGCAAACCAACCGTGGCTCTACCGCATACGATCTGTATTCCAGACTTTTGGAGGACAGGATCATCTTTTTGACGGGAGAAATAGACGATGCGACCGCCAATCTTGTGGTAGGACAGCTTTTGTACTTAGAGACCAAGGATCCCGACAAGGACATTTGCCTATACATCAATTCGCCCGGGGGCAGCGTGACTGCCGGCATGGCGATATTCGACACGATGAATTACGTCAAATGCGACGTAAGCACGATATGCGTAGGCATGGCGGCGTCCATGGGCGCGTTTTTGCTTGCCGCGGGGGCTAAGGGCAAGCGGATATGTTTACCCAACAGCGAGGTTATGATACACCAACCTCTCGGAGGCGCGCAAGGGCAAGCAAGCGACATCAAAATCTTAGCCGACCACATTCTCAGGACAAAAGATAAGCTCAATCGCTTTTTGAGTGAAGCGACGGGCAAGAGTATAGAAGAAATAGAACGTGACACCGACCGCGACAACTATATGACCGCGGAGGAAGCCAAAGATTACGGCTTGGTAGACGCCGTATTTTATAAGAGGGCATAATGCGATACGTAGACAACGTTTTAAGTTGCTCTTTCTGCGGTAGAACGGAGGAGCAGGTAGACACATTATACGCGGGGCAAGACGGAGCTTTCATCTGCAGAGATTGCGCGGAGAAGATAGCCTTTGCTTTCAAGGAGCGCAGTCGCAGGAACGGCGACAAAAAAGACGAGATAAACCTCATATCGCCCAAAGAAATCAAAGCGCGCCTCGACGAGTACATCATCGGGCAGGACAAAGCCAAAAAGATATTGTCGGTTGCCGTGTATAACCACTACAAACGCATACTTTCCGGTAGCAAATCCGAAAAGTACGGCGACGTCGTGTTGGAGAAGAGTAACGTGCTCATGTTAGGACCCACGGGTTCGGGCAAGACGCTGCTTGCGCGCACTCTTGCGGATATTCTCAACGTACCGTTTGCCATAGCGGACGCCACCGCACTTACGGAGGCGGGGTATGTAGGCGAAGACGTAGAGAACATCATTCTCAAGCTTGTTCAAGCCGCCGGCGGCGACGTCAAGAAAGCCGAAAAGGGCATCATTTACATCGACGAGATAGACAAAATTTGCCGTAAGGGCGAAAATGTCAGCATCACGCGCGACGTATCCGGCGAAGGCGTACAGCAGGCGTTGCTCAAAATTTTGGAGAGCACTGTAGCCAACGTACCTCCGCAAGGCGGCAGGAAGCATCCTCAGCAAGAGTTTTTACAGGTTGATACAACCAACATACTTTTCATATGCGGCGGAGCATTCGTCGGACTTGAAAAGATAGTCGACAAGCGCAAAGATTCCTCCGGCATAGGGTTTAACGCCTCTCTCAGGACGCCCACGGAGGATTATACGGCGATGATGGAAGACTTACGCCCGGACGACCTCATCAAGTACGGTTTGATACCGGAGTTTGTCGGCAGAGTGCCGGTAGTGGCGACCCTCGACCCGTTGGACGAGAAGGCGCTCATATCCATCCTTTGCGAGCCGAAGAACGCCATCGTCAGCCAATATAAGAAGCTACTCGACATGGACGGCGTAGACCTCGAATTCACGCCGGAAGCCGTCAAAGCCATTGCGCAGAAGGCGCTTTCGCTCAAAACCGGTGCACGCGGTTTACGCACGATAGTCGAAAACGCCGTGCTCAACCTCATGTACGAGATTCCGGGCGACAAAACGATATCCAAGGTGATAGTCACGCCCGAGTGCATCGAGAGCGGCGCGCAACCGACTGTAGTCAAAAAAGAGGCTGTTTAATCAAAAAGGGACGAGATTTTATCACCGCGAGGTGATAAAATCGTATTATGAGAACCAATCGGAGGACCATGGCAAACGAAAGATATTCGATAATCAGAGGGAAGCAGGTAATTTTCCCCGGAGAAAAGGGTAAGACGCAGCTCAACGACATCTACGACATCGAAGAGCTCAGGAATAACGTACTCGAAGGCTCGCGCGTAATATATTTACCCGTCAAGTCCGATAGACAAATTCCCAAGGAAGGCGACATAGCCATTGTGCTTTCCGTCGAGCAGTTAATCAGCGGACCGTCCACGGAAAACGCGACGATATTGTTTTTCCGTTCGGACTTGACGCGCGTCAAGCTCGGCAAGATCGAAAAGAAGAACGGCGCATATTACGCGAGCGTTACTCGCGCATTGTTTACGTGCAAGGCGGACGACTTAGTCATACAAACCCTTTACGAGCACGTAGAGGAGGCATATAACGCGTACGAGCATATGGCGGAGCATATCGGCAGCAAAATCGGAGTCTATCTGACGAAAGACAATTACAAAACCGTCATCGATAGAATAGTGTGTTGCTTACCGCACGCCGACCATTACGGCATGTTCAATTGTCTGGATACGGAGGAACGACTGCTCAAAACGTGCGTGGCGTTGCATCATGAGATGGACGCGATGGAAATCGACGCCAGAGTAACGCTCAAAGTCCGTGAAGCCATGGACGAAAATCAACGCGACTATTACGTTCGCGAGCAGATCCGCGCGTTGTCTGAGGAGATAGGCGATCCGGACGAAGAGGAAGACTATCTTGACAAGATAGACGCTTTGCAAACCACCGACGAGAACAAGGAGAAATTCCGCCGGGAAGTCAGACGTTTGCGCCGCACCGCGCCGGCGTCCCCGGATATGGCGCTTATCAAGAATTATCTCGATACCGTCATAGAATTGCCGTGGGGCGTGTATACGGAAGACAACCAAGATCTCAAAGAGGCGGAGCGCGTGCTCAACGCCGACCATTACGGCATAGAAAAAGTCAAGGAACGCCTTATAGAGGCTCTTGCGGTCAGGAAGCTCAGCAAAGAGGGCAAAAGCCCGATAATATGCCTTGTAGGACCTCCCGGGACGGGCAAAACGTCCATAGCGAGGTCTATAGCGACTGCCATGAATAAAAAATACGTTCGTCTGAGCTTTGGCGGCGTGCGCGACGAAGCCGAGATCAGAGGGCACCGCAAGACGTATGTCGGAGCCATGCCCGGGCGCATAATTACGAGTATTGCCACGGCAGGGAGCATGAATCCCGTGTTTTTGATGGACGAAATAGACAAGATGGCGGCGGATTACAAAGGCGATCCCGCAAGCGCGTTGCTCGAAGTCTTGGATCCCGAGCAAAACGTCAATTTCCGCGACCATTTCTTAGAGGTTCCGTTTGATTTGTCCAAGGTGCTGTTTATCACAACGGCAAACACCACGGACACCATATCGCGTCCGTTGCTTGACCGTATGGAGATAATAGAGATGTCCGGATATACGGGCATCGAAAAGAAAGAGATAGCCAAACGCTACCTCATTGCCAAGGCATTGGAGCAAAACGGAGTCAAACCCGAGTGGGTCAAGATTGACGATTCCGCGATAGAGCGTATCATCAACGAATACACGAGGGAGAGCGGCGTTCGCGCGCTCGAAAAGCAAATAAACAAAATCATGCGCAAAGTCGCGCGCATTTTCTTAGAGAATCCCCCCAAGCGCGGAAGGGTTGTCATCAACGCGGAGAGCGTGACGAAATATCTCGGAAATCCCGTATATCTTGCCAACGAAAGGCGTTTGACGCCGGAAGTAGGGGTGGTTACCGGACTTGCTTGGACGGAAGTCGGCGGCGACACGTTGGAAGTGGAAGTCGCTTTCGTCCCGGGTAAGGGCGAGCTTGTCATTACCGGCAACTTAGGCGACGTCATGAAGGAATCCGCGCGTATAGCTCTTACATATTGTCGCGCGCACGCAAGCGAGTGGGGCGTTGAAGACGAGTTTTTCCGCACTCACGACATTCATTTGCATGTGCCGGAGGGCGCAACGCCCAAGGACGGACCTTCTGCGGGCGTTACCATCGTCACGGCGATGTGTTCGGTGCTTACCGGCAAAAAAGCGATGGCAAACATTGCAATGACCGGTGAAATCACTTTGCGCGGCAAAATTTTGCCGATAGGCGGCTTAAAGGAAAAGGCGCTTGCCGCCATGCGTGACGGCAAAACGCGCGTCTATATCCCGGCAGGGAACGCCAAAGATTTGAGCGAATTACCTCCCGAAGTCCGCAAAAATTTGGAATTCATATGCGTAGATGACGTTGACGCGCTGTTGAGAGGTGCAATTATATGGTAATCAAGAACGCGTCGTTCCTGACGTCTGCCGGCGCCGTGCAGCAGATATTGTGCGACGGCACACCCGAAATAGCCGTTGTGGGGCGATCAAATGTGGGTAAATCGAGTTTTATAAACTTGATGACCAATAATTCAAAGTTAGCCAAGACTTCCAAGGAGCCGGGGCGTACAAGGCTTGTCAATTATTTCAAGGTCAACAACGGAGAGCTGTACTTAGTTGATTTACCGGGGTACGGATTTGCGCGTGTGTCCGATGCGGAAAAGCTTAAATGGGGCGAACTTATAGAGGCGTACTTGCGCGCGGACAACAACATACGCAACGTATTCGTATTGCTCGATATTCGTCGCGACGCTTCCGCCGACGATGTAACCATGCTCAATTACCTATATCACTATAATATTCCGTTCACGATAATAGCGACCAAGGCGGATAAGCTTTCGCGTAGCGCGGGGCTTACTCGTCGTCGCGCGATAGCCAACGAACTCAAAGTCGGCGCGGATGATATAATCATCACGTCGGCGCTCGACAAGGTCGGCAAAGAAGCCGTTCTCAAAAGAATGGAGGACATACTTTCCGTAACGCCCGTCACGGAAGAAGAATAGCGTAATGAAAGTTTTTGCGATAAGCGACCCGCATCTCTCGTTTGACGTCGATAAACCGATGGCGATTTTCGGTGCGGTGTGGGAGAATCATTGGGAAGATATTTCTAAGGATTGGGACGAAAACGTCACGGACGACGACGTCGTTTTGATCGCCGGCGACATATCTTGGGCGATGAAGTTAGAGGAAGCGCAGAGCGATTTGGAGCTCATAGGCGCACGCAAAGGCAAAAAAATACTCATTCGCGGTAACCACGATTATTGGTGGTCGGGCATAGGCAAAGTCCGCAAAATTTTGCCCGAAAACATGTACGTTATCCAAAACGACGCTCTTCGTATGGACGGCTACGTATTTGCCGGCAGTCGCGGTTGGACGGTTCCCGAGGTGGGCGTAACGCCCTCCGAAGAGGACGCCAAACTCTTAGAGCGCGAACGCTTGCGTATGGAAATGAGCCTCATTGCAGCCCAAAAGTTACGCCAAGAGGGGGATAAACTCATCGTCATGGTGCATTATCCTCCGTTCGATTCCAGATTTTGCGATTCGCAATTTACCGAACTTTTCAGACAATACAAAGCGGACGCCGTGGTGTACGGACACTTGCACGGCAACAGTTGCCGAACCATGCTCGAATACGATAAATGCGGCGTCAAGTACTACCTGACGTCTTGCGACAAACTCGGCAACAAACTCAAAAGAATTTTTTAACCTTTCCGATTTAATTATTCATATATATCGCCATTGGCGACGGTAAAGGATTCTTGAATAAAACTTAGCTTATACTTTTTTCGGCTCTGTAAGACTTTACGGAGC
>CAVIFU010000032.1:0-18175 GCA_963642145.1 Ruminococcus bicirculans (ex Wegman et al. 2014) | reverse complement strand
AGTTTTAACGGAAATCGAGCCTTCCCAAAACGGCGTTAAGCAATAGCACTCTGCGCGCAAAAAATTCTACATCGGGATTTTTGCGATATAACTCTCACTCACCCTGGAAGAGGATGATTAAATATAATCCGCAACTTCACACTCCACACTTCACACTTCACACTAACCAAACACCACGCTATTCTATCAAGCAATCCTTTACCGCGTCCCAACGGGACGTGTATATCACCGTCGCCGTAGGCGATGTATATCACCGCTGCCGTCAGGCAGTGTATATCACCGCGCGACAGCGCGCATATCACCGCGCCCACCGGGCGTGTATATCACCGTCGCCGTAGGCGATGTATAGATATCACCGTCGCGCAAGCGATGTATTGTCTTCATATAGGTACACCTAAAAATTTTTTCATCCAAGACATTGACATTGCCGATATCGGATGATATACTGATGACAAATCAGAACATATGTTCGCAAACAAACAAAAAACTCGGAGGAGATAGGATGCTTTCATCAAAGATGACGGCTACGCTTTTATATGTGGCGCCGTCGCTTAGACACTTAGCGGAAACTTATAATCAGAAAATTAAATACATTATGAGCTTTGATCGCAACATTGACGGCAGTGTTGCGGACGTGATTTTTGAAGAGATATTCAAAGCTCGGGAGAAGGTTGATAACATTTTGGCTTTGAGCGAAGCCATCGAGACGGCGGTCGGGCTGTTGAAGCCTGTTCAGCGCGAAGTAATAGAACTCATATATTTCAGAGGCTTTCCCAAGGAGGAAGCCGCCAAACGTTTAGGGATAGACGCAAAGCTTGTTTCGTCACGGCGAACATACGCGTTCGGCAAGCTGAGGGTTTACATAGAGATGCTCGGATTTACCGAGGGGCGCGTATTAGAGTACTTCAATTCAGAGCGGATATTCATCGACATATGCGAAAGGGTATGCGACGAGCACAGCAAATCGAGCAATTTCCACATGAGGAACGGCAATGCAGAAAGATAAATTACTGGAGAGTTTATACAAAAAAGCGGAGGGGTTCACTATAGAAGAGACGGTAACGGAGTATGTAATCGAGGAGGACGGCACCAAACGTGCAGTCAAGGAGCGCACTCAGCAGAAGTATTTGCCGCCGGACATATCCGCGACAAAGGCGTATTTCGAGCTTTCGGAGGGTCAAGACGATCTGTCGAGCATGACGGAAGAGGAGCTGGAAGCGGAAAGGCAAAGGCTGATTAAATCGCTCAAACAGAGCAAAACTCAATCGTCATAATATGTTTCTTTGCGCTTGTTTTTGCGTATAACGGGTCGAAAAAGCAGAATAATTACCGCAACTGCAGGCACGGCGAGCCCGACGATCACTACAATTTTCAATTGTTTGTCGGTTAGCTTGTCGAGAGCGGTTTCGGTTTTGTCCGAGCTTTCTTCGGCGCTTGCAGGTACCGTTTCCGGCACTTCCGGCGTAAAAGTCGGTATGGACGGTTGCGGCATGGAAGTCCGTTCGGCTTTGAGATAGCCGTAATTACCGTTATAACCCACGTAGTACCACAGCGCATTATCTTTGGGATATGAGCCGAGATAGGTTATAGTTTCGTTCAAAGGCACCTGACAGGCGTTTTCCGCGCCGACGTCGGGGGCTTTTTTTAGGTTAATCGCCACAAACTCGGAGTAATCGCCGCTTATGGTTATGTCCCTTGAGGTGCCGGTAGCCGTTGCGTGGTAACCGACGGTAGAAACTATATTCTTTTGCACCTTGCCGTTGACGCCGTTGAAGGTAACGTAGTAGTAATTTTCGTCAAGGTTATTTATGCGAGCGTAGTAGGTATCGGGGAGCAAGAAGAGTTTTTCCCCGAATTCATCGAGTAGCCAAACATCGCCGGCGACAACTATATGCGGAGTTGCGGAAGCTTCCGCGACTCTTGTTGCGCGCGGAGCGATAGCGGCATGTACCGCCAAAAACAAAACTACCGCCGCAAAAAACAATCTTTTCATACGTACAAGTATACCCCACGGCGAGTGCGTATAAACTCAAATTTTGTTATAAAGGAGCGAACAATGTTGATAAATTCCGACGTATTGGACGTCGCAGACAGATTGAAAGAGGTAGATTCCGCGTATCGACTGCACTATTTGCCGGAAACGGGCAAATTCGAACTCAAAAACGACAAAGGCGAAACGTTATTGGTGTATCCGTTTAAGACCATAGATCCACGGATGGTTTACAAGGCGATGGAAACGCGCATAGAGCGATCCGAAGAGCTGTTTGCCGAGATCGAAAAGGCAAACGCAAAGGTTAGGGAAACCGCCGAACGCGAACTTATGTCGGCGACGGCGGACGCGATCAAGGAGGGCGCAAGCGAATATTACCATGCAAAAAGAAGACGTCAGATATAGCATTGCACGCGTCAAGGCGATAGAAAAGGAGCTTGCGGAACGCAAGGTCAAAAACAAGATATTTGCCTACAATGTCGGCGAGAAAGTCCACGTCAAACAGATTGCCTTCCATCGTTCGGCAAAGCGTAACAGATGGGTGTTCGGCGGCAACCGTTCCGGCAAGACAGAGTGCGGCGCGGTAGAAGCCGTGTACATGCTAAGGGGCATACATCCTTATCGTCAAAACAAACCGTCCGTCAACGGTTGGGCGGTATCGCTCACATCGGAAGTACAGAAAGAAGTTGCCCAAAAGAAGATTTTGGAGTACCTAAACCCCGATTGGATAGAACGCATAACGATGTCGGACGGCGGACGCGATTTCCCCGAGGGCGGCGTTGTCGATACCATTTACGTGCGTAGCGCGCTCGGCGGAATATCGTCGCTTACCTTCAAGACTTGTTCGCAAGGAAGGGAGCGGTTCCAAGGCGCGTCGCTTGATTTTGTGTGGTTCGACGAGGAACCGCCCAAGGAGATATACGACGAGTGTCGCATGCGCGTGCTGGATAAGTCCGGAGACGTATTCGGCACGATGACGCCGCTCAAAGGGCTTACCTGGGTGTATGACGAAATCTATCTCAACCCGTCCGACGATCCCGAAATTTGGTATGAGAACATGGAGTGGGCGGACAATCCGTTTTTGGACGTAGCCGAGGTTGAGCGACTCGGCAAGGTGATGTCGGCAGAGGAGCTCGAATCTCGGCGTTACGGCAGATTCCGTGCAGAGGAGGGGCTTGTCTATCCCGAATTCGAGCCGGAAGTACATGTAATAGATCCGTTCCCCGTGCCGTACGACTGGCAGAGCGGGGTTTCGGTGGACCCGGGACTCAACAATCCGCTGTCATGCCATTTTTACGCCAAGGATTACGACGGCGTCATTTACGTAATTGCCGAGCATTACGAGAGGGGCAAAGAGGTAGCTTATCACGCGCAAAAGATATTGGCGCTTGCCGAGTCACTCGGATGGCATCGGCGCAGTGACGGCAGATTGGAAGCGCTTATCGATTCCGCGGCGAACCAAAAAACGCTGGCGTCGGTCAAGAGCGTCAGTGAGCTGTTCTTTGAAAACGGCATTGCCGTCAACGCGCGTGTCAACAAAGATATGTTCAGCGGAATATCGCGCGTGCGTAGCTTATTTTCGGCGCGTCCACCGCGGATATACATATTCAGGAATTGCGTCAACATGATACGCGAACTCAAAGGATATTGGTGGGGGAGCGGAGATCGCCCTGTCAAGCGCGACGACCACGCCATGGACGAACTGCGATATTACGTCATGTCCGATCCGTGCACGGCGGCGCCAAAAACGGAGCTTCCCGAGCACATCAAATACAAACAAAAGCTGTTAAAGACGGCAAATAACAAAAACAAAAGGAGTGCAGTATGAGTAAAGAACACGGCAAATCGCTTGCGCAAGAGGTTACCGCCGATTTTCTGAGGCGACAGGAAGAGCGCAAGTTATTGGAAGCCAAATGGCGGTTGAACATTGCGTTTATGCTCGGCAATCAGCATGGCACATTGGGACCGCGCGGTGAGGTAATCGATACGCCGGACGGCTATTATTGGCAAGAAAAGGAGGTATACAACCACATCGCGCCACTAATCGAGGCAAGACTTGCAAAATTCACGAGGGTAAATTGCGCGGTATCCGTGCGCCCGGCGAGTAACGAAGATCGGGACGTCGATACGGCAAAACTTGCCACAAAACTTTTGGAAGCCACTTGGCGAGACTCTGAGTTTGTCAAACTTTTCGGCAGAGCCAACTACTGGGCGGAGCTTACCGGCAGCGTGTTTTACAAAGTCGTGTGGAACGCGGGAGGTGGCAAGGACGTCGTTTTGGCAGACGGCAATTCCGTCAAAGAAGGCAGCGTCAGCCTGAGTGTTTGTCCGCCCTTCGAGATATATCCGGACTCGTTGTCCGCGCAGGATATCGATTCACTTACGAGCATCATCCATGCCAAAGCTTACCCCGTCAAGACAATTGAATCGGTTTGGGGCAAGCACGTGGAACCCGAAGACGTCACCGTAATGGACGTCGACTACACCGGTAGCAACCGCGCCGATATTCGCGTTACGGAGAGTGACAAGAAGGAGTACGCCGTCCTCATCGAAAGGTACGAAGCGCCGTCCAAGGATTTTCCTCTCGGCAGACTTGTAATTTGCGCCGGCGGCGAGCTCTTGTACGAAGGCGAACTTCCCTATATCAATAGACCGGACGGCAAACGCGGCTTGCCGTTTATCAAGCAAGTGGCATTGGAGCAACCGGCATGCTTTTTCGGCATGAGCGTCATCGAGCGGCTGATACCCGTCCAACGCGCCTACAATTCCGTCAAAAACCGCAAGCACGAGTTCATGGCGAGGCTTACTTCCGGCATACTTGTAGCCGAGGACGGCAGCGTTGACGTCGAGGAGTTGGAAGAAAGCGGACTTGCGCCCGGCAAAGTCATCGTTTACCGCCAAGGATCGGTGCCGCCGGTATTTATGAACGCAGGCACGGTGCCGTCGGAATTTAGGGACGAAGAGGAAAGATTACTCACGGAATTCCGCACGATATCCGGAGTCAGCGATATCGGATCGGTATCTGCGTCCGCGCTGTCCACGTTTAGCGGCTACGCGATGTCGCTACTAATCGAGCAGGACTATTCACGATTGTCGGTTACGACGGAGAGTATCCGTTCCGCAGTCAAAGAGGTGGCAAGGCAGATACTTAGATTATACAAGCAGTACGATATAGGCGAGCGCGTCGTGGCAGTCGCAGGCGAAAACGGCAGGGTGGAAGTAGCGAGATTCAAAGCGTCCGAGCTCCGTGGCGACGACGTCGTAATGGAGTCCGATTCCGAGATGGTCGAAACTCCCGCCACACGCAAGAACATGGTACTGGAACTACTCAAATACGGGCTTTTGGGTGACGAGAACGGCAAGATAAGCAACCGAAACCGCGCAAGAATAGTAGAGATGCTCGGATTCGGAAACTGGGAATACGCCCGTAACGACGAGGACATCCACATCAAGAAGGCGTCTATAGAAAACTACGATATGCAGCATGGGAAGAAGCAAGAAGTCTCGGAATTTGACAATCACGAGATACACATTGCCGAGCATACGTCCGCGCTTGTCACGGGCAAGGACAGTTTGTCCGAGGACAACGCCAAGATAATCACGGAGCACATCAGGCGTCACAGGGCTATCGTCGCGACGGAAGCCGACGCGCAAAAATTAAACTATAACGAATAAGGAGACATGTATGGAAGAAGAAAAAATCGAGCAAACTACTTTATCCTCCGCGGATAGCGACAAAGGAGAGGTAACCTCGTACGGTAAATTCAAGTCGGCGGAAGAACTTTTGAACGCCTACAATTCTTTGGAATCCGAGTTCACGAGGCGCAGTCAGCGTTTGAAGGAACTTGAAAACCAAGCCGCCGAGCGCACGGAAACGGACAAATGGTCGGAGCGAGTCAACGCGCTTGCCGCCAAGTATCCGGTTGCGTTGGAACTCGGCACGGAGATCACCGAAGAGCTCAAATCTGCAAACGCCCGTCTTGAAGACGACAATTGTTTGGAGAAAGCTTTACTCGGCGTACTTGCAAGGCGATACAGGAAGAGTCCGCAGACCGCAAGCGACACGGAAAAGAGCGAGCCCGTAGCGGCGCCGCCCGCCGAAGATTCGGAAGCCAAGTTAATAGCGGATTTTGCCGAGAGGGCAAAGCTTACTCCCAAAGTCGCGCAAAGTTCCGGGGAAATCCCCGTCGCTAAGTATCCTCGGATCACCACCGTTGCGGAGGCGAAAAAACTTACGGCGGAATATCTCAAAAAACTCAAAGGAGAATAAAAAATGCTATCGGTAACCACATTAGACAGCATACTCAAATCGTATTATTTAGACGCGGTTTGCAACCAACTCAACACCGGAGCCAGTCCGCTTTACTCCAAGATAGAGAAGACCGGCGTCAACGTATCCGGCAAAAACGCCATTGTACCCGTGACTTACGGCATATGCGGCGGACTCGGAGCAGTTGCGGAAGACGCCAATCTTCCCGATTCTTACGGCAGTTTGCACGTATCCTTGACTGTACCGCTACGCAACCTGTACGGCACCGTCGAGATAACGGACAAAGCTCTTCGCGTTGCGCGTGACAGCGTAGACGGCGTTTGCGACGTTTTGACCAACGAAATCCAAGCGATGATCTCGTCCGCGCGTTACAACATCAACCGCATGATATGGGGCGACGGCACCGGCATACTTGCAAAAGTAGGAGACCTTACGAGTCACACCGCCAAAAACTGGTTCCCCGTAACGTCCACGCAAAAACTCACGGAAGGCATGGTCGTGGACTTTGTCAGAGGCTCTACGACCGTAGTTTCCGGCGCAAGAATAGTCTACGTCGATAACGTCAACGGCAAAATCCACTTAAGTTCGAGCGTACCTACGAGCACTCCTCTTGCAAAAGACGACGTCATCTATGTCCACAACACCAATTCCACCGAAGTCAACGGTATACCCTACATATTTACCGATCTTCCGTATTACGGCATGAGCAAGACGATCAACCCTTGGCTCGGCGGCACGAGCAAGAATCTTTCGGGATCCCTTACCACGGACGCAATACAGGAGTTTTTGGACGATTTGGAAGTCGGTTCGGGTCACAGAATAGACCTCATCGTGTGCGGCAACGACGTTCGCAGGCAGTACCTCAAATATTTGCAAACGTCGAGGAGCAACGTTGACTACATGAACGTGGACGGCGGTTTCAAGACGTTGTCCTACAACGGCATACCTTTGGACGGCGACAGATTCTGCCCCAACGGCGAGATGTATTTCCTCGATACGGACAGTCTCAAAATGGTACAGCTTTGCGATTGGGAGTGGCTTGAAGGCACCAACAGAGCAATTCTCAACAAAGTACCCAACAAGGCAAGTTACCAAGCGGTACTTGTCAAATACGCGAATTTCGTGTCTACCATGCCGAGAGCTGTCGGCAGACTGTACGGCATATCGGAGAGCACTGAAACGAGCAGTAACTAATTAGAATAGTGATATGCGCCCCGTTTTTCGGGGCGCGGGAGGAGCTATGAACGTTAACGATGTAATAGATAAAGCAATAAGCATAGTAGGACTGACGGGCGTTACGCACGAGTCGGAAGACGCCAAGGTCAAGCAACTTTACGAGTGTGCCAACTACGTATATGCCGAGCTCACCACGCAATTTGTCAACCTTCGCAAGGTAGAAAAGATAGCGTTCAAAGATTCCGTCGCGGACTACGCCGACTTCGAAGAAACCGTCAGAGAGATAATCAAAGTCAACGTCGGAGGAAAGTCGAAAAAATTTATGATGTACCCGACGTACGTTTGTTGCGAGGGTTTCAGCGGAGACGCATACGTTGAGTATTACTACGCCGGCGGCAACTTGCAAAAGGGTTCGGTCATGCCGCTACCACCGTACTTTACGGATTACTTAATGGCGACGGGAGTAGCGTGCGAGTTCTATTATCGCAACGGCTACGTGGATGAAGCGATGTACTACAAATCCCGTTACGAGAACGCCGTGTCCAACGTATCCAAGAAGCTTAGAGGCTTTGCAATACCTGTCAGGAGATTCATATGTTAGCTAAATTCGGCAAAAACGTCACGCCTACGGTTAGTCGCGCAAGATACAGTTCCAAGGGATTTCAGGGCGTCAATGCCGTAACCGATACCGGCACAAAATCGCTTGATTTCTGTTGCTATGGATACAATATCAAGATAATAGACGGCGTTTTGGAAACGGGAGTCGGCATAGATTCGGCGTCATACGAAGTAGGCGGTAATACCGTTAGTATCGGCACTCTTGCGACGCGCGCACAGCAGGTGTACAAAATGCACTGGTTTCCGCATAAGGACTCGGACGGCGCCAACGCCGACGAGCTTTTGACATATGGTAGCGGACAAACGTTGTACGCGCATCCGTTACTGTCGCAGGGAACGCACACACAGATAAGCCTTACTCACGGCACCGTTCCCGAAATAGAGTTTGTCAACTACTACCGCAACGGCAAAAACAGAGCTTACGCTTATCTCGGTAGCGGCGGACTAATCGAGTATGACGGCACCACGTCCGTAACCTACCAAGACGTCCCCGGGTTATACTCGGTGTGTATGCTCGGCGATAGAGTTTTCGGCGTGGACTATGAGGATCGCAACACCATATGGTACAGCTCGGCGTTGAAGCCGGAGGAATTCAAAGACGCGTCGGACAGCGGCAAGTTCTCGTTGATGGACGAGGGCGGCGCCATCCGCAAGCTTGTGGCATACGACAACGCGTTGTACGTTTTTCGCGATTTCATGATAAACAAAGTTACCATATACGGCGGACCCGAAAATTACGCCGTCAAGAAAGTGTATTCGTCCGGCGATAGAATTTACGGCGATACCGTCGCAACCAACGGGCACATGCTGACATTCATTGCGGGCGACAAGCTTTACATGCTTGACGCGAGCGGACTCACCATCGGATACGAGGGCGTCACCGCGCTTGCGGACAACTTTCAAGACGCGGTAGGCGCGCTAAGCGGAGAAAAATATTTTTTGTCCGTCAAACTCAAAACGAGAGGGGAGCTTATCGGCGACGAGGCGACGGCGCAGTACGGCATGTCTCGCAACGGCATCATCATAATCAACTTATACAGCAAGGCGGTCACGGTGTTCAGGGGAGCCGACGTCAAGCAATTGCTACCGATATACAGCCCGGATCTCAAAATCATTCTTTTGGCATTCGGCAATCAGGAGCGCAGCACGACGTACGGCGCGCTGACCAACGACGGTTGTTTTTACGGGAGCGTACTGCCCAAATTGTGGCTCAGCCCTACGATGACTCTCGGAGATCTTACGCGAGTCAAGCGCGTTCGACGCATGCACGTCAGGAGTGCAGGCGACATTTCGGTTACCTTGCGCATGGGCGGCGTAGACGCCAAGCGTTACGTTTACGGCAACGCGAGAACGCAAGACGTCATTTTCAACGAGTCTGTCGGCGACGACTTGTCCGTCAAGATAGAGTCGAATGCGGCAACCTTGTACGTCGAGCCGTTCGAACTCACCCTTGATTTATATAGGAGGTACGTATGAACGAACGAATAATAGTCATGTTAGAGGAGCTTGCCGAGCGCATGGTTATCCTTACCCGCAAGGTTGAGGAGCTTACGAAAAAGGTGACAAACGGCGGAGGTACTACCGATGGCGAGTGACGTATTGGAAAAAATCAAAAAGGCTTTCAAAAAACTATCGGGCGAAGAAACGGATAGCGGCTCGGTCAATTCCGAGTCGCCGTCCGGCGAACCGCTGATTGCCGCGCTCAGAGAAATGGACGCGGCTTATCGCGCGGAGAAGAGCAATGTCGATTTATCCGATCCCGATGAACAGTATCCCGAATCTCTCGGTTTAGTACCCAAAAGCTACGTACAAAAGACCGATGCGGAAATTGCCGCACAAGCGGAAGAGACGGCGCAAAGCAAAAATATAGCCTCTCTCGGCAAGGCGCAGGAGGCGTATGCCAAGGCTGAAAGCGCATACGAAGCGGCGGAGGAAGAGCTCGAAGACAAAGAGAAAAATTCCAAGCAAGACCTTGTCGCCAAGACGAATGCCGCGCTCAAAAAGCATCGCGACAACATGATATACCAAGGGCTTGTCAATTCCACCGTCAACACATACGGGCAGGCGCAAATTACCGCCGAGTACGGCGAAAGTTTGGAGCGAATAGAGTCTGAATACGATAGTAAATATGCCAAGATCAAATCGGAATTGACCCAAGCCGAACAGAAATACAACAACGCGTTGCGCGAGTACGACATAAGTTACGCCACTGATCTCCGCAACGCCATAGATAAACTCAAAGAGAGCGAGCTAAAACGCATAGCAGAGATAAACGAGTACAACAGGAGTATAGCGGAGAAGGAAGCGCGCTATGTTTCGGAGCGCGAATCCGCACTCAGAGCCCTGCGCAAACAGCGCAATGCAGATTTACTTGCGGAAGCTAAGGCGGAAGCCGAGTATGAAGAAGCAAACGGCGTCACGCCGGACAAGCAAGCCGAGTACGACAAGCGTTTGGAAATAGCGCGTCAATTCTACTCGGGCTACACTCGTGCGGAAGCCAACCAAATGATATACTCTTCGGGAGACATACTTTCCGCATTGCTCGGCAAAGAAAATTACGCCACGCTTGTTGCCGAAATGATGGCGCGTAGCGAATAGGAGGACAGATGCGACTAATCAAATTGAAGCCCGTAACGCGGTGCGATAACGGCTGTTGCACGCACTTGGCAACCTATGCCGTAGTGCGCAAAGATACGCCGGTGTCGCACAGCTTACGCTTGTGCCGCGAGTGCCTTACAGCCCTTACGGAGCTTGGCGCAATAGCGCTCGGGCAAAAACAAAATAACGAAGTTACGGCAACCGAAAGCGCGGCAGACGGTAGCCGAAAGGAGAAAAATAATGTGGACGCAAATATGGGAAACCGCACTTAACAGCGGATTGTGGGCAATGCTGTTTGTAGCCTTGTTCTTCATCCAAATCAAAGACAGCAAGACGCGCGAAGAGAAGTACCAAACGCTCATCGACGCTCTTGCGAAAAAGTTTGAAATCGTCGAGGTTATTCGCGATGACGTTGATGAAATCAAAAATATGTTGGACAGTAGCAAAGAGTAAATTTATAACCGCTACGGTCTATGTAGGAGAACGAAGAAAATTATGAGAAGAAAAGCATGGGGGACAATAGCTGTCCCCCATACATATTATAAATTATTTTTTATGACGAAAGACGACGTGTCACTCGTCAATTTTATCCGCACCGACTGTCTTTGCGTATTCTCCGAGTAACGGCTCGAACTTAACGCCGTAGGTATGCGTTTTGTCGGGCAGAGTCTTTTTAATACATTTTACAGTGAAATCTGCGGCAATAACGGCGGCGTCGTAAGCATCGAATTCGTTGACGAGCGCACCCGTGAATGCGGAAGCGTAAACATCCCCGGTACCGTGGAATCCTTGTTGAATTCTTTCGTGTTCGTAGTAGCGATAGGAGTTTTTGTCGTATACGACAACGCCCAACTTATCGCTAACGTAGCCGACTCCGGTCAAAACAACTTTTTTTGCGCCCAAAGCGAGCAGTTTTTCGCAAAGAGCCACAACGTAGTCTTTGTCATACGTGTCTTTGTACTCGGTCCCGGTCAGATAGCAAGCCTCGGTGATGTTCGGAAGAGTTACGTCCGCAACGCCCACGAGTCTACGCATTTCGCGAGCATACTCCGCGTCAAACGCCGGGTAAAGTTTGCCGTTATCGCCCATAGCGGGGTCGATTACCGTCAAAGAGTTATCTGCGGACAGGTCGCGGATTATATCCAAAACGTAGTCGATCTGTTCTTTACTGCCGAGGTAACCGGTATAAACGCAGTCGAATTTGATGTTTTCTTTAATCCAATGACGGCGTATCGCCGGCATATCGTCGGCGAGATCTCTCACGGTGAACCCGGTAAATCCGGCGGTGTGCGTACTCAGCACAGCCGAAGGCAGAATGCACGTTTCGTTGCCGGATGCGGAGAGTATCGGCAGTGCGACAGTCAGGGAGCATTGTCCCAAACAAGAAATATCCTGAATTGTAAGAAGTCTGTTGTATCTCATAGCTCGGTTATACCACATGTCGCGCAATAATACAAGCGAATGCGCGCAACAAACAAATTTTTCGGTAAACTTTCCGATAACCGAACCCGTCTTTTTGAATATTCGATACACGTAAGCCCCATACTAAGCCCCAATGGCATAACCGTTTGCAAAGCACATGCCAATACCGAAAAATATATATTAAAAGCGATTATGTAGCGGCTTACGGGCATAACGAGGCATAATACAATTGACAAGCGCGCGCGAATATAATATACTCAAAGTAAATTAAGCGCAGACGGAGGTATCGATGTCGGATTACAAACTTCCCCGAGCGGAGGAGCTGTACGGTGAGGTAGCAACCATGAATTCTTTCGGTTCTCGTTTGACGGGTACCGAAGGGCAAAATAAATTCATAGCGTGGTGCAAGGCGCAGATAACGGCACTCGGACTTGACGTGGTGAGTACGCCGTACAAATTCAAAAAGTGGGAAGCCCGAGACTATTCTTTGACGGTAGAAGGCGAGTCTATTCGCGTTTCGTCGCCCTTCCCGTACAGCGGACTTACCGAAGAAGATGGCGTTTGCGGCAAGCTTGTCAAAGTGTCGAATAATCCCGCGTCGTTTTTGAAGGCGCGCGGCAATATCGGCGTGCTTGAAATCAAGAATCTATCCAAAATCAGTAGCAAAATAGCTTTCGATAAGCGCAATTCATATCCCGAGGGCTTGGAGATAGAAAAAAGTTATCGCGGTCCGGTCAGCACGTCTTTTGTCAAAACGCTTTTGACGTTTTGGGGATTGAAGCCGTCCGGGATGAAAGGACTTATCTGCATATGGCAGGATATGTCCGACGAGATGGTAGAGGGTCAGGCGCTCAACTTTATTTTGGAATATTTAGGCGTTCCTGTTTTATGGGTTAACGCCATCGAGGGCGCCAAGATTTTGTCTTACGCCAAGCAAGGCAAAACCTGCACGTTGCGTTTGACCGGTAGCTATGAGGACGCGGAAACGGAGTCTTTCTACACGGTAGTCAAGGGTAGCGGCGATACGAAAGAGGCGGTCATCGTCAATACGCATACGGACGGACTGAATTTTACCGAAGAGAACGGCGCCATAGGCTTGTTGCACATGATCAAGCATTTTTCGGAGCACCCGGTAAAGCGCAATTTGATATTCGTATTTGCGACGGGGCACTTCCGTCTGCCGGATTTCCGCACGGGCTTTGATCAAGCCACATCGCGTTGGCTTGCGGACAACAAGGGCGTGTGGAAGGGCGCGAACGCCGAATACAAGGTAGTTGCGGGACTCGGAGTGGAGCACCTCGGTTGCAAGGAATGGAAGGACGTTGACGGCGTATACCGCCAAACCAACGACGTCGATACGGAGATAGTGTATACCGGGAACGCCGTGACGGATAAAATATATTACGAGGCAATCAAAGATCGCAGCAAGGTGCGCACGATAACTTTGCGCGGTCACAACTTCATGCATTTCGGCGAGGGTCAGCCCTTATTCAATAAAGGCATACCGGAGATTGCGCTTGTTACGGCGCCGGACTATTTGTGTTCGGCAAGCGCAAACGACCACATGGACAAATTCGACGCGGAACTGATGTCGGAGCAGATCGGCACGTTTATCAGGTGTGTGGAGCTCATAGACGAAGTGTCGGCAAAAGAAATAGGCAAAGCCCAATCCTACTCGATAGGATCGGGTAAACTCAAATAAATATAAGTACAAAAAGGAGAACCGATAATGTGCATTATTATTTACTCAATCGCAACTTACAACAAACTCGTTAAACTTCGCGAGAATACCACCAACGCGTGGTCGCAAATCGACGTTCAACTCAAAAAGCGTTACGACCTCATCCCGAACCTCGTGGAGACGGTCAAAGGTTACGCCAAGCATGAGCAAGACACTTTGGACAAGGTAGTTACCGCGCGCGCTTCCGTAGGCGGAGCCAAGACGACGGCAGAGTCCATCGACGCCAACAAAGAGCTTTCTTCCGCGCTTTCTCGCTTGCTTATCGTAGCGGAGAGGTACCCGGAACTCAAAGCCAACGCCAACTTTATGAGTCTGCAATCCGAACTCAAAGAAATCGAGAACAAGATTGCGTTTACTCGTCAAAGCTACAACGATACCGTACTTTTGTACAATCGCAAGAAGAAGTCTTTCCCCGCGAACATTATAGCCAAGATCTTCAAGTTTGAAGACGCGGTATACTTCCAAGCGGAAGAGGCTGTTCACACCGCGCCGCAAGTCAAGTTCTGATAGGGCATAACGGTTAAAATCTCGAATACGCCGTATACGCGGCGTATTCGTTGTGCGACGATATAGGTACCCGTATGAAGACAAAAAAAATAGTTATGACGTTGCTAATCGTATTCTTTACGCTTAGCGCGCTTATTTGTTTAACGTCCTGTTCCTACAAGGGCAACGTATACCTTGACAAGGTAAGCATTGTTGCGCGCCTCAACGAGAACGGCGATCTGATCGTATCCGAAACGTGGAACGCCGTCATAAAAGGGGACAAAACGCGCAACTTATACCGCAATATCGCGTTGAAAGATTCAGAATTCAACACAAAGGTAGAGATTGCCGATGTCAGCGTCACGGACGGTGACGGCGTATCGTATACGCGACTTACGCGTCCCGATAATCCGGCAAGCGGTTCGGACGCCAATGCCGGCGCCGTAAACGCCTATTACGTCTACTACGGATCGTCGAGTAGCACTGCGGAGTTAGGCTGCTACTTCGAGTCTATGACGTACGGCAATAAGACGGTAACCTTCAACTACACCCTCAAAAACATGGGCAGACTCTACAACGATTGCGGCGAGCTGTATTGGAGGATAATAGATACCGATTTCAGCCTGTATATCGGTGAGATCGACGTTGACGTCTATCTCCCGGGCAACGCTGCGGTGACGGACGAAACAAGCTTTTGGTTACACACGGAAGTCGAAGAGTCGAATACTGTAAATAGAGCCACTCATATCGAATTCAACGCCAAAGAGCTTGCGTCCCAATCTGCTTATTTCGAGATCCGCGTACTGTCCCCGGCAACGCTCTATTCCGATGTAAAGAAGGTTAGCGGCAAAAACGCCAAGGAAAGCATAATCGAGCAAGAAAAGGCAGATTACATCGCCTACGTTTCCGAGATAGAAAAGAGAAGGAAATTAGGCATCGTGTCGATAGTCGTATCCTGCGTGATGGGCGTACTCGGTATACTTTTTGCCATATTCTTCCCAAAACTCTACAAAAAGAGCAAAGGCGAGTACCCTGAATACGTCAGAGAGATTCCGGAAGGCTTTATCGTAGCGGAAGCCGGGCATTTCTATTACTACTATTCGGGCGGCGGCAAGAGTTCCAAAAACCGCAACAAGCTCATGAGCGCGACGCTACTCGATCTTGCGCGCAAAGGCATCATCGACATTGCTCCGAGCACCGACGGCAATGACTGTACGCTGTCCGCGTCAAATAACCCCACAGAGTCCGAGCTGAACAATTTGACGGAGCCGGAAAAAATCATGCGCAAACTCATCGTGAGGGTAGAGGACAAATACGGACGTCCGTTCACGCTCAAAGAGCTTACCTCATACGCAAGGAGTAATTACGGCTACATCAACGATACGCTCAACGCCTTCCTCAACCATTCCGCGGCTAAGCTCAAAAAGGGCGGTTATGCCAAATCGGGTTCGCCGGTACTGCTTACGGCTCTCGGCGCCATCTCGTGTATAGTCGGTATAGGCTTGTTCATGCTCGGCACATACCTCAACTACATGGGCATAGGCTTTGTAGTGTTCGGCGCGTTGGTGGCGATCTTTGCACCCAAAGTCAACAAACTGAATGCAAAAGGCGAAGCCGTCTACGAATCTTACCAAGGGCTCAAACGCTTCATGCTTGACTTTACCAATCTCAAAGAGCACGAGCTTCCGGCATTGATACTTTGGGAAGAATACATGGTATACGCCACGATGATGGGCATAAGCGAAAAGGTGTTGGAGCGCCTCAAACTCAAATATCCCGAGCTTACCGAGCCCGGCGCGAACGGCGTAGCTTATCCCGCGCATAACTTCATTTTCACATACTACATGCTTTCCGGCAGAGGCGCGTTCGATATCGGCAGGAGCATAAACAATTGCTTCAACAATGTCGGCGCTACGGCTAAGGCAATGCGCATGGCGCAAAAGACGGAAGGTTTCCTCGGCAAAGGAGGCGGCGGATTCGGACACGGAGGCGGTGGCTTCGGTGGCGGAGGCGGCGGCTTCGGCGGAGGCGGCGGCGGAGCCAGGTAATATAATGATATACATCGCTTGCGCGACGGTAAAGAATATTTTAACAGAATAGTGCGAAGAGTGGAGTTATTGTCTACACGGCTTAAATTTTCCACAATGATTTATGCGGAGCCGCGAACGGGGAAGACTTACTGTTTTGCAAATAAAAAGGGCTGAGTGACATCAGCCCTATGTTATATTGGAGCGAAAGACGGGATTCGAACCCGCAACAACTGCCTTGGGAAGGCAGGATTCTACCGTTGAACTACTTTCGCAATAACTACATTATATACGCAGCTCGACCGTTTTGCAAGCATTTTTATAAATACTTTCCTTCCGATACGGCTATCGGACGTTTACGTGCGAGAGGGGTCGTTGTTTTTGTAGAATTTGGCAAGTCCGTTGTTGCTTGTTTCGCGATATCCGCAACGCAGGTCTTTACCGGTTTGGTACATTGTTTCGATGATGGTATCGAGCGAAACTTTACGCGTCGAAGTCAGGAAGTTGGATAGCGACACGGCATTGATGGCGCGCATTGCGCAAACGGCGTTGCGCTCGATGCAGGGGATTTGAACAAGCCCGTTGACGGGATCGCAGGTTAGCCCGAGGTGGTGTTCGATTGCGACTTCCGCCGCGTATTCGATTTGCTCGATGTTGAGCTCATACAATTCCGCAAGAGCCGCCGCAGTCATGGCGCAAGCCGAGCCGATTTCCGCCTGACAACCGCATTCCGCTCCGCTTATGCTGGCGTTTTGCTTGATGACGTTGCCGATGATTCCTCCGGTAGCAAGCGCGTTGACTATTTGAGTATCGGTGAAGCGGTGTTTTTCCTTCATGGCGCGAAGGACCGCCGGCATTACTCCGCAGGATCCGCATGTCGGCGCCGTGACGATGGTTCCGCCGGAGGCGTTCTGTTCGCTTACGGCAAAGGCGTACGCCGATATTATGCGATCGGTCTTGATTTCGTCCGTTTCGCCTATGTAGTGAGCTTTGTAGAGGAATTTTGCCTTACGTTCTACTCCGAGTCCGCCGGGAAGGATACCTTCCGCTTTGAGTCCTTCCTCGATAGATCTTTTCATTTGCTTCCATACCGTTTTGAGATACTCAAAAACGCCGTCGCCTTCCACTTCCCGAACGTAATCGTAGATACGTTTGTCGTTTTCGATACAATATTCAGCGATTTCGTAGAAAGTGTTTAGCTTATATACGTCCGGTTCGTCGTCCTCGTTGACCGTATCGAAGGATATTGCGCCACCGCCCAAACTGAACGCTCTGCGCGTAACGTCATGATCCGAGTAATGGGCGCACACATCCATCGTGTTAGGGAACGGTATATCTTGCGTAACGGTATCGAATATAATTTCCGTCCTATCCGCGCCAAGGACTTGCTTGCATATTCTATCCGTGCCGTGACCTTTGCCGGTGGACGCCAAAGAACCGTATAGCGTAACCGAAAAACTATTCGCACCCTCGTTTTCGGCAAGGAAGCGCGTGCAAATCTTTTCCGGTCCCATGGTGTGCGAACTGGAAGGACCGGCACCTATTCTATATAAATTGGTAAGCGATTTCATATTAACCTCTTGTGAAAGTATAGCAAATATCGGTGTGTTAGACAAGCGATACGACACTATATGTATAGGTTAAGTGTTGTGCGTTGCGCGGTAATTAAGATACATCGCTAACGCGACGGTAAAGGATTCTTTGATTAAAACCTAATATATACTTTTTTCGGCTCTGTAAGGCTTTACGTAGTCGATTTACTTTTGTTCAAGCGGTCCCCACCCCTGAGAATTATATACATCGCCTACGGCGACGGTGATATACACGCCCGATGGGCGCGGTGATAT
>CAVIFU010000031.1:0-18554 GCA_963642145.1 Ruminococcus bicirculans (ex Wegman et al. 2014) | reverse complement strand
AAAACGGCGTTAAGCAATAGCACTCTGCGCACAAAAAATTTACATCGGGATTTTTTGCGATATAACTCCCGCCCACCATAGAAGAGGATGATTAAATATAATCCGCAACTCCACACTCCACACTTCACACTAACCAAACACCACGCTATTCTATCAAGCAATCCTTTATCGCGTCACGAAGTGACGTGTATATCACCGTCGCCGTAGGCGATGTATATCACCGCAACCGCGAGGTTGCGCATATCACCGCGCTCACCGGGCGTGTATATCATATATCACTTTGTCACATGTTTGATTTTAGAACAACGGTTCGCATTTTTGTCCTCCAAAGAGTCCGAGTGGTAACCCATTCCCTAAAATTAACAAAAATTTATCAAAAAATAGGGCGTAGGGGTTGCGTGTCCCTAAACTCGATGTTAAAATAGATGTAGAAACAATTGTGGAGGTTTAGGCAAATGGTATATTTCGGCGAATATGTACAAATGCTCGACGATAAGTCGCGTATGCGTTTGCCCATCAAACTCCGCGTACTGTTAGGGCAAAACTATTATCTTTTTGCGGGAGCCGAAGGTAGCCTTATAGCCATGGATTCGGATCGTTTCGACGCCATGACCGCCAAGTTCTCGTTAGTCCCCATGACGGATCTCAAAGCGCGTAGCGCCATCAGTGATTTAATGGCGTCCGTGGTTTGTCCGGAAGAAGACAATCAAGGCAGATTCGTTCTTCCCGCCAAACTCCGCGAGTACGCCGGCATAGAGAAGAAAGCCGTAGTGATAGGCGCCTGCGACTATATAGAAATTTGGTCGGAAGAGAGATACGCACAACGCGCGTTAGCTCAGCCGGAAACGGTTACGGATAAACTCAAAAGCCTGAGGGATTACGGCGTATAATATGGAATTCAAGCATATTCCCGTAATGTACGAAGAAGTATTGGAGGGGCTTAACATCAAACCGGACGGCATATATGTAGACGGCACGCTCGGCGCGGGCGGACACTCCAAGGGCATTGTTTCCAAACTCACAAGCGGCAAACTTATTTGTAACGATCTCGATCCCGAAGCTCTTGAAAACGGCAAACAAGTATTGTCCGAGTACCTTGATAAAGTAACCTTTATACATGACGATTACAAAAATTTATGCTTGGAGCTCACCGAGCACGGCATAGATAGGGTAGACGGCATTTTGCTTGATTTAGGTGTCTCATCTCCGCAAATCGATAACCCGAAACGCGGTTTTTCGTACAGCAAATCGGCGCCTTTGGACATGCGTATGGATACGACCCAAAGCCTTACCGCCTACGACGTAGTCAACGGTTACGACGAAAAATCTCTTGCCGACGTCATGTGGAATTACGGTGAAGAAAAGCTATCGCGTAACATCGCGCGCGCCATCGTCAGAGAGCGCGAAAAAAATCCGATAGACACCACCGACAGGCTGGCAGATATAATAGAACGTTGTTACCCAAAGGGTTACAAATTCAAATTCGGACATCCTGCCAAAAGAGCCTTTCAGGCAATACGCATAGAAGTCAACGGTGAGCTTGACGGACTGTATGACTTTATTTATAACGTCGCGTTAAGGCTCAAAACAGGCGGCAGAATGGCGGTAATCACCTTCCACTCGTTGGAAGACAGAATAGTCAAAAACGCGTTCATAGAGCTTGAAAAAGACTGTATATGCGACAAAAAACTTCCGGTTTGCGTATGCAACAAGAGGGTAGAGGCAAAGATAATCACCAAAAAGCCCATTACCGCTTCGGAGGAAGAACTCAAAAACAACAAGCGCGCCGAGAGCGCGAAACTAAGAATAATCGAACGCGTATAGCGTTGAAGGAGGACATCATGGTTACGATGAGAAGAGACGTCGCCGTTATGAACGGCAACGGCATATTCGATAGACCCGATAGGGATTCATACGTTACGGAGTATGATCGTTTTATGCAAGAGAAAAAGCGCCGCGAAACATCCGCTTTAAGCGCGGGTACCGTTTCGTATAATGATGTCCGCATGCCAACAAACTATTTCGGGTACTCAGACATCAAAGACGCGGAGCCCAAATCGAACAATGAGTATTCGGACTATTCCGATTACATGAGGGCGCAACTACATCGTACCACGGGCGGTAAGATACTTACCAAAGAGGAATTCTACGCCGATCGCGTGCGTGAATCCAAGCTGTCCACGGCGTCTTTGTCAAAGGGTACCGCCGCGCGCAAGAGAGGTCTGAACAAAAACGGCAAAATTTTTGTGGCGATATACGTTCTTGTAGTTATGGTTGTCGCATCTATTATATTGACGGTCAATACAACAAAAAGCGACAATGTAGAACGTGCCGACGCGACCGGAGAAGGCGGTATAGGCGCGTTGGCGATGGATGTCGAAGAGCCCGAGACCAATTGGTTTGACGCCTTCTGCGACGCCGTCAGCAACAAATAAAAGTTGTCGCTCTCGGCATATGGGAGCAAAGAACACAAACAAAAAAATAACCGCATACAAACAAAAGAAAAGATTATCGGCATTTGCTTTGCTGATAATCTTTTTATTTACGGCGGTTTTGGCAAAACTGATATATGTGATGGTTTTCGAGGGGGAGTCATTGCAGGGGAGAGCCTTGGAGCAGTGGTACAGAGACGTACCCATACAAGGCGAGCGCGGCGACGTCTTGGATTGTAACGGCATAGTGCTTGCGTCTTCGGACACGACTTACACGTTATATCTTAGACCCGTCGCGTGCAAGGACAAAGCAAACACCGCGCGGATACTGTCGGAAGCGCTTTGTCTCAAATACGATTACGTATACTCTAAGCTAACGTCCAAGGCGTCGGAAGTCACGCTCAAAAAGAACGTTGACAAAGAAACCATGCTCGGCGTAGTGCGCTCGGGAGCGACGGGCGTGTACGTATCGGAAACAATCAAACGCGTGTATCCCTACGGCGACTTTATGTCCGGGCTACTCGGATTTACCAACATAGACGCCGAGGGTCAAACCGGCATCGAGGCGTATTACAACGAGTATCTCAAAGGCAAAAACGGTTATGCGTATACGTCGGCGGACTTAGTGGGGCGCGAGTTGGAAGACGGCGCGACCTATTACGTCAGAGGGAGCAAGGGCGGTACCGCCACGCTTACCATAGACGCAGGCATACAGCAGATAGTGGAAAACGCCGTTGCCGAGTGTATGGTAAACCAAGGAGCCAAACAAGTAAGTTGCGTGGTGATGGATCCCAATACCGGCGCGATAGCGGCAATGGCGCAGAGTCCGTCGTTTGACTTGAACAACGTGCCGCGCGATAACGTGGCGGAGTTACTCGGAATGTCAAAATCATGGCTGGTGTCCAACGTTTTCGAACCGGGTTCGACGTTCAAGATCGTCACTTCCGCAATAGGGCTCGATTCCGGCAAGATAAGCACGTCGTACAGGTGCTATTGCGGCGGTTCACTCACTGTGGACGGACAAAAGATCAAGTGCTGGAAGTATATCGGGCACGGCAGTCAAAGCTTTGCCGAGGGCGTGCAAAACTCATGCAACTGTCTGTTCATGAATATCGCGCTTGCGGTAGGTGTTAACGAATTCTATTCGGGATTAGACAGGCTGGGCGTAACGCAAAAAACGGGCATAGACATCGGCGGAGAGGCTTCCGCGCTGACTATAGCCGCAGATTCGGTCAAAAACGTTGACCTTGCGCGCATAGGATTCGGGCAAGCCATAGCGGTTACGCCCATAGAACTTTTGAGAGCGTGTTCGGCGGTAATCAACGGAGGCAACCTCGTAACGCCGTACGTTATGGAAAAGATTGTCGGGGGAAACGGGGATATTTTGTACGAAAACCAAAGAAAAATAATAAAAAACGTCGTATCCGCCCAAACGTCGCAAATCATGCGCGAAGTACTCGAAAGCGTCGTCATGGTGGGATCGGGCAAGAACGCGCAAGTTACCGGCATACGCATAGGCGGCAAGACCGGCACCGCGCAGAAGTACGAAAACGGCGCCATCGCGCGCGGTAAGTACGTTTCAACGTTTTTGGGATTTGCCCCCGCGGACAATCCCCGATACGTCGCGCTTATCGTCGTTGACGAACCCGTCGGAGCATATTACGGCAGCATAGTTGCCGCGCCGTACGTAGGAGAAATATTCAAGAACATCTATGGAATGCAGACGGAGGCAAAATGAAATTATCGGAGGTACTTGCGGGCGTGGAGCTCGCAAAAGGATCGGAGCTCGACGCCGAGTCAACGGAAATAGTCTCGCTTTCTTTCAAAGCGGATGAATGTAAACCGGGAACGCTGTTTTTTGCGTTGAAAGGCGTATTGCGTGAAGGTTCGGCGTATTGCGCGGAGGCTGTCCGCAACGGTGCCGTTGCGGTGGTGTCGGAATCGGACGTAGAGTGCGGAGTGCCGTGCGTCAAGGTGGTTAGCGATAGGCGCGCCTTGGCTCGGGCGAGCGCGAATTTCAGCTACAACGCCCATCGCAAGTTGAAAATCATAGCCGTTACCGGCACCAACGGCAAGACGTCGGTTTGCAAGATGATATCGGAGATTTTGCGCTATAACGGCAAATCCGTAGCCACGTTCGGCACTCTCGGCATTTACATCAACGACAGGAAGCTGGATTGCTCGCTCACCACCCCGGATCCGCCGGAGCTTCACCAAGCCATGGAGGTAGCATACCTTGCGGGCGTCGAATACGTCGTCATGGAAGCCAGCGCCCACGCTTTGAAGCTCGATAAGCTTTACGGCATAGCGTTTGAGGTAGTCGTTTTTACCAATCTAACTCAAGATCACCTTGACTTTTTCGGCAATATGGAGAGCTATTACCTTGCCAAGCGTAAGCTGTTTACCGATTACAAGGTAAACTTTGCCGTCATCAACTCGGACGACGAGTACGGCGTAAGGCTGATGCACGGTTTACAAATACCTACCGCAACTTACGGGATATACAATCCTTCCGACGTCTTTGCAATCGACGCGGAATACGTTGGCGGCACGCGGTGCATAGTCAATTGTTTTGACGATATTTTCAGGCTGAGCACGCGTTTTACGGGCGAATTCAACCTGTATAACGCGCTTGCGGCGCTTACCGTAGCCCGACTTTTGTCCGTCGATACGGACGAAATCGTAGGCGCGTTTTCCGCAATGCGCGAGGTAGAGGGCAGATTCAACGTCATCGAATACGACAAGCGCGTCATCATAGATTACGCACACACCCCGGACGGATTGGAGAATTTGTTGAAGGCGACCGCACCGCTTACGACGGGCAAACTTATAGTCGTATTCGGTTGCGGAGGAAACAGAGATCGCACCAAACGCCCGATTATGGGCAGAATAGCCGGTAAGTACGCCGATTTTTGCATACTGACGTCGGATAATCCGAGATACGAGGAGCCTCTCGATATCATTTCGGAGATAGAAAGCGGTATCCGCGACAGCGGCACGGAGTACGCCGTTATCCCGGACAGGGAGAGCGCGGTAGAGTACGCATTGGAGCTTGCGCGCGACGACGACATCGTCGTGCTTGCCGGTAAGGGCGCGGAAGACTATATCGACGAAAAGGGCGTCAAACGTCCGTATTCGGACAAAGAAGCGGTTTACAGAGCGTTACGGAGGGTTGCGGAATGAGCGTTACGCAAAGTTTGCTTATAGCGGGGTTGAGCTCGTTCGGCATAGGCATGTTGCTTGCGCCGCCCGTCATCGCGCTCGGCACCAAGCTGAAAGCCGGGCAAAACGTATTGTCTTACGTCGGACAGCACGCTTCCAAGCAAGGCACGCCGACTTTCGGCGGACTTGTGTTCATACTGTCGTCCGTAATCGTAGCTCTCGTTTTCGGGACGTACAAAGCCTCTTTCGGGCTGATGGCGATGCTTATCTTCGTCGGCTACGGCGTTATAGGGTTTCTGGACGACTTCATCAAAATCAAGTTGAAACGCAACGAGGGACTCAAAGCATATCAGAAGGTAATTACGCAAGTCGTTGTGGCTGCCGCCGCGGCGTATTTTGCTTACAAAAACGAGTTCATAGGCAGTCGCATCGCGTTGAATTTCGGTTTGGGCTACTTCGACCTCAAATGGTGGTATCTGCCGTTTGCGACGATAACGTTTGTCGCGCTCACCAACGCCGTCAATTTGACCGACGGGTTGGACGGACTTGCGGGCACTACCGGCGGAATATACCTCACAACGTTTTTGTGCATGACGACATTGCTTATCGCGAGTGCGGAGAGCGGAGGAGACACGCGCTATTTTGCCGAGCTCAAATCGCTTGCTCTGTTCGTTTCGGCGGTTATAGGCGGAATAGTGGCGTTTTTGTGGCATAATTACGCAAAAGCCACCGTTTTCATGGGCGATACCGGATCTTTGGCGCTCGGCGGACTTGCCGCCACGGTCGCGCTTTTTATCAGAAATCCGCTTGCGAGCATTATTGCGGGAATAATGTTTGTAGCTTCGTGCATATCAGTAATTGTACAGGTTGTCAGCTTCAAACTGCGCGGTAAGCGCGTGCTTCTCATGGCACCGCTTCACCACCATTTGGAACTTAAAGGCGTCAACGAGAGCAAGATAGTCGCTCGTTACGGCATCATCACGTTGGTTGCCGGCGTCGTGACGCTAATAATTATTTGAGGACGGAGGTTGTATGGATACGGTATTGGTAATGGGCGTGCAGATAAGCGGAATTTCCGCCAAAACGCTGTTGGAAGCGCGCGGGGCGGAAGTCAGGTTATACGACGATAAGCAGGAATTCGCAAGCAATTGGCGTGGCAAAGACGAAGAAGAGATATTGCGCGGCGTTGACTACGTGGTAGTCAGTCCGTCCGTTACGTCGGAACACGCCGTCGTCAAGAGGGCTGTAGCCGAGGGCATCCCGGTCATATCGGAACTCGAACTCGGTTCCAAATACCTCGATTCCGTCAAAATATGCGTTACGGGCACCAACGGCAAAACCACCACCGTCGACATGTTGGAAAAGATGCTCCGTATCATGTCCAAAAAGGTCAAAACGATGGGCAATATCGGGTATCCGGTCAGCCAAGTCGTGGCAGACGGCGACATCCCGGACTATGCCGTTATAGAAGCGTCCAGCTTCCAACTCGAGCGCACCTACACGCTCAAACCGTACATATCCGTTTTGCTCAACGTTTCGCCCGATCACATGGACAGATATGCCGATTTTTCAAGCTACGTCGACGCCAAAAAGAGGATTTTTGCCCGTCAAACGGCTACGGATTACGCCATTTTGAATTACGACGTCAAGAGTTTCCGCGACATTGCCGAGGTGCTGCCTTGTCGCGTCAAATGGGTAAGTTCCAAGGAGCAGAAAGGCGATTTTTACGTCAAAGACAACTATTTTTACATGGACGGACAACCGCTTGTAAGCGTCAGGGAGAGCCGTTGTCGGGGCGAACACAACCGTTTCAACATGATGGTCGTCATGAACGTAGCCAAGATACTCGGGGCTACCGGCGAGCAAATATCGGCGTTTGTGCGCGATTACCGCGCGTTACCGCACAGAGTGGAGTACGTCGGCACGGTCGGAGGCGTAAGCTACTATAACGACAGCAAGGGCACCAACGTCGGCGCATGCCTTGCCGCCATAAACACGGTAGGCGGCAATATAGGGCTGATTATGGGCGGATCGGACAAAAAAGAGGAGTATTGCGATTTCTTCGATGAAATCTACGATAAAGTGCGTTACGTAGCCGTTACGGGTGCCAACGCGGAGAAGATATACGGTTCCGCCATGAAGGTGGGCTTTACGGATATAGCCAAAACCGAAAATCTGGACGCCGCCCTCGAACTGCTGACGCGCGTAAACGGTGTGGACACGGTGCTGTTCTCCCCGGCGTCGGCGAGCTTTGACAGATATTCCAACTATGCCGAGCGCGGAGAATACTTCAAAAACAGAGTCTATGCGCTTAAAGCGTAACATACTCATTGCCACGATAACGCTGTCGCTGTTCGGCATACTCATGATTTATTCCGCGAGCTCGTATTCGGCAAAGCTCCACACCGGCGACGAGTTCTTTTACGTCAAGAAGCAAGCGATAGGCTTTTGCGTAGGGCTGGTCACGATGTTTGCAGGCTACAAAGTCAAATTCGAGTGGCTTGCCAAGCTCAAATGGGTAATCTATGCAGGGTCGATGGCGTTACTGCTTGTATTATTTATACCTGGGGTGGGTCAAACAAGCTACGGCGCCACGCGTTGGATAAATCTCGGCTTCATTACCATCCAATCGTCGGAGATAGCCAAATTCGGATTGGTGATATTTTTGTCATCGTATCTCGATAAGTATCCGCCTACAAGTTTCAAGAGGCTCATTGTTCCGCTATTGTGCGGACTGAGTATGTGTGTAAGCATTATGCTTGAACCCAATATGTCGATTACGCTCGTAGTGGCATGCACGTTTGCAATAGTCCTGATAGTATCGGGTTTGCCGAATAAATACACGATAGGCATGGGGCTTTCGGCGGCGGGCACGATCCCGGCTCTCGTCATACTCGAACCGTATAGGCTCAAACGGCTGGTTGCTTTTCTCGATCCGTGGGCTAATCCGAAAGGGGAAGGTTACCAGCTCATACAATCGTACTACGCGCTCGGAGCCGGCGGATTGTTCGGAGTGGGTCTGTTCAACAGCCGACAAAAATATCTCTATCTGCCGTTTGCGGAGAGCGACTTTATTTTTTCGGTGATAGGCGAAGAGTTGGGACTAATAGGATGTGTTGCGGTTGTCGGCGTGTTTGCGATTCTCGTATTTTCAGGCATAAAAACAGCCATACTTGCAAAGGATAACGCAAAGAGGTTATTGGCGGCGGGTATTACGGCCGTTATAGCTACGCAATCGTTGCTTAACATAGCGGTCGTTTGCGGCGCCGTTCCGCCTACGGGCGTGCCGCTGCCGTACGTATCGGCAGGGGGAAGTTCGCTAATGGTGTTCATGTTTGCTTCCGGATTACTCATGAACATCGCTTCGGACGGAGCAAAAAAGACTCTTACGGTAAACAAAGCATATAAACTTGCATACAATGGTTTAGGCGGGAGGTTTCCGAGTCTGTATGGCAAAGTACGTAATAAGCGGAGGCAAGCGGTTAGAGGGGAGGATAACGGCGCAAGGGGCTAAAAACGCCGTAACGCCGATTCTTGCCGGCGCGATTCTTACGGGAGAGTCTGTCAAAGTGCTCAACGTGCCCGACATCAGAGACGTCGACGGCATGTTGCGAATACTGACGTCGCTCGGAGCGAAAGTCAAGCGTGACGGAAACTCCGTCGAGATAATTGCGGCGACGCTCGATTCATCGGAGATAGGCAAACCTCTCGCCTCAGAGCTCAGGAGCTCGATATTTTTACTCGGAGCGGTGTTGGGGCGTGTGAGCAAGGCAAAGGTTGCGTATCCGGGCGGTTGCGCCATAGGAGCTCGTCCGATTGACGTTCACCTCAAAGCCCTTGCCGATATGAACGTCAAAATCAAAGAAGAGGACGGGTGCGTCGTATGCGACGCCGAGGGCATTAAACCTGCCGAGATTGCGCTAAGGTATCCGAGTGTAGGCGCAACGGAGAACGTAATGCTTGCAGGCGCGCGAATAGACGGAGTTACCACCGTTTATAACGCCGCTAAGGAGCCGGAAGTCGTCGACCTTGCAAGATTTTTGAATAAAGTAGGCGCGAATATAGAGGGCGCCGGAACGCGCGTTATTCGCATAGGCGGGAATCCGAATTTACACGGCGCCGAGCATCGAGTCATTCCCGACCGTATTGCCGTAGGCACGTACATGATAGCGACGGCGGTTTGCGGCGGCAGAGTGGAAATAACGGGCGCGCGTGCAAGCGATCTTCGCGTTCTTATTGCAAAACTTAAAAAATGCGGTTGCAAAGCGGTATGCAAAAATGGTAATATAATAGTCGAGAGGGAAGGCGCTTTGGCTACGCTCGGTCGCGTAAAGACAATGCCTTATCCGGCATTCCCCACCGACTTACAGGCGCCTATATGCGCGCTTGCCGCCGTATCGGGGGGCATGACAGTCGTTACGGAAACCGTATTCGAGACGCGGTTCAAGCATTTGTCCGAGCTCGGTAAGATGGGCGCGAATGTTCGTACGGTCGGCAGAGTGGCGTACATCGAGGGCGTGGAGAAGTTGCATGGCGCAAACGTAACGGCAACCGACCTCCGCGGCGGCGCCGGGCTTGTAATAGCAGGGCTTGCGGCGCAGGGCGTCACCACCGTAGACGGAGTTGAGTACATAGAGAGGGGATACGAAAATCTTGTGGAGAATTTAGGTATTCTCGGTGCGGACATATACAAGGAGTAACGCGATAACTTATGAAAAAACGTTGGATTTCGGTAATAATCGGATGCGCAATAATCGCTCTTATAGCGATTGCCGGCAACGTATGTCGCGTACGCACCGTGGAAGTACGGTTCGACGGTCCTCAAACCGACGTGACGGCAGAAGAGATATTTTCGGCATCGGGCATAGATATGCGACGTTCCATACTCGGCATCAACGAAAACACCGTCAAGGAGAACGTCAACAAAGCGTTTGCGGATCACTCGGTGTACGTGCGCAATATAGAGCGCAAATTCCCCAACAAAGTGATATTATACGTGGAAGAAAGGATTCCGATATGCGCCGTCAAATTGTCCGACCCCACTCGATTCGGGTATGAGGACGGAGACGGATACGGCATAACGGATATGGATTTCCAAATGGACGCGGTAGGCAGCAGGGCAGAAGCCGAAGAATCGGAGCTCATCTATTTAGAGGGCGTAACGGTATCCGATACCTACAATACTTCGGCATTCGAATATGTGCACAAGATATTCAGCGCATTCGAATCGCTCGGATTCGACGCGGACGCCCAAAAGAAGCTTATTGCGGTTATTACCGTAGGATCGAATACGGCAACGGTTAAGTTTAGAGACGGATACGTTATGGAGCTCGACGCCACGCAAGAAGAGCTTGCGCAAAAAGTCCAAACGGAATACGGCGCATATTTAGCCACGCTCGAAGGATAATTTCGCGACGCCGGTTTTGGCGGCGCCTAAAAATTTTTGTTGTTACTACTTTTTTGAAAAAGCTGTTGACACGCGCGCACGCATATTATATAATAAAATCGTCGAACGATAGTCGGCAAACGTTTTTGTACGGAGTGAACGATGAATAGCAAAAAAACGGCGGTTCTCGATATAGGTTCGGACGTAATAACGCTCGTTCTGCAAGACAGCAAATACGCCAACAATTTCACTTTTAAGGCTTCTGCCGATTATGACGGATATCAGGACGGAGAATTTCTCGATATTCAAGGTTTGTTCAACGCAGTGGATTCGCTTATCAAAGAGTGTGAAGCGGCAACGTTTTCGGAGGTTGCCGACGTCATGGTAGGGGTACCGGGCGAGTTTACGGCGGTGGTGTGCAAAGACGTTTCGCACAGTCTCGGCGTTTCACGCAAAGTGACGGAGAGGGACATAGACGCTCTATACGTAGCCGGCAACGATTTCGACGCTGACCCGAATTATGTGCCGATAAGCGCGTCACCGGTGTATTTCAAACTTGACGACGGCACCGGGACCATTACTCCGCTCGGCGCGGTGACGTCCGTACTCGGATGTCTTATGTCTTACGTAGTGTGCGAGAAGTCGTTTATATCGTTGTTCGACAAAATTGCCGAAAATTCGCGCACCCAATTCACGTATACCTCTTCCGTTTTGGCAGAGGTGATGTACGTAGTCCCCGAGAGTTACAGGGATGAGGGCGTCATATTGGCGGACGTAGGCTACATTTCGTCATCGGTGGCGTTTGCCAAAGGTGACGGCGTATTGCATTCTTCGTCGTTTTCGCTCGGTGGCGGCAACATAGCCGGCGATATTACCATGGTAGACGGTATCCCGTTTGAGAATTCGCTTGCGCTGTTAGAGAGGATAAATCTCAATCTCCAACCCGACAGTGACGGCGCTTATCGCCTGTCGGTAGGAGGGAACACCGTTGAATATAACGTCGCGCATATCAACGAGATAGCCATCGCGCGCGTGCAAAATATAGCGGAAACGATCAATTTGGCTATATCCGCGTCGGAGTACGTAATTCCGCCGTCGGCGACTATTTTGCTTACGGGATCTGGACTGACGTCGATTCCGGGGGCAAAGGAGTGTATAGCCAAAGTTACCGGTAGGAACGTAGAGGTACTTTCTCCGGATCTCATGCAATTCAACAAACCCAAATACGCGTCTCTTGTGGGGTTGCTGCTCGTAAGGCAACACGGAACGGTGGCAAAGACCTCCAAGGTATCGGAGCGTTTTCACAAAATAGTAGACAAATTATTCAGGAGGAACAAGCAAAATGGCTAATTCTTACGGCATAGCCAATATAAAAGTCATAGGCGTAGGCGGTGGCGGCAACAACGCCGTTAATCGTATGATTCTTGCCGGTATCAAGTCATGCACGTTCATAGCCGCAAATACGGATATGCAGGCTCTAAATATGAGCAAAGCCGACATAAAAATCCAATTGGGAGCCAACTTAACCAAAGGGCTCGGAGCCGGCGCCGATCCCGAGATAGGCGCGAGAGCGGCAGAAGAGAGCAAAGACGAACTTCGCGAGCTTTTGCAAGACACTGACTTGCTGTTTATAACAGCGGGCATGGGAGGAGGAACCGGCACCGGAGCCGCTCCCGTCATAGCGCAAATGGCTAAGGAGATGGATATTCTCACCGTAGCCGTCGTAACCAAGCCTTTTGAACAATTCGAGGGCAAGCGCCGCATGGATAACGCCAACGCCGGGATAGAGAAGTTGCGCAAGGTAGTGGACACGCTACTGATAATTCCCAACGAGAAGATTCAGCTTTTCGTACCCAAGGGTACTACGCTCGTGCAAGCATTCAAGGTAGCCGACGACGTTTTGCGCCAAGGCATACAGGGTATTACGGAAATAATAGCCACACCCGCGCTAATCAACCTTGACTTTTCTGACATCAAAACCGTCATGAAGAACAAAGGCAACGCGCACATCGGCATAGGCAGGGGCAAGGGCGATAATCGCACGCTCGACGCCGTGCGCCAAGCCGTACAAAGTCCGCTTTTGGAGACGAATATCCAAGGCGCGACCGGGCTTATAGTATACGTGTCCGGCGGTCAGGACCTCACTTTGGACGAAGTGCACAAGGCGGTAAGCCTTATACAAGACGTTGTAGATCCTTCTGCTAACATCATTTTCGGTATGGGTATAGACGAAACGTTGGAAAACGAGGTTGTCATCACCGTAATAGCCACGGGCTTTGAGTCCGGAGACGAAAGGCGTTACACCACCCAACGCCCGATGTTCGGCGATATCGAGCAAAACAACGACAAAACGGACAGGATGTACGGCTATTACAAAGAGCAAGAAGTAGTTCCTCCGCCCGCTCAACCGCATACGGAAGCGAACGACTACAAAGAGCCCCAACGCAACAAAATTTCCGGTGGCAGAATAGATGTGTCGGAGTCCAAAACAATTCCTCCTTTCCTTCAAAGGTTAAAGGATAAAAACAGATAAAAATCGCGAAACACAAAAGAAGCAAGTCGGACGGCTTGCTTTTTTTGTTCAATGGACATGGCAATTTTAGGTAAATTATACGCAATAATTGCGCAAAACGGCTACATATCGATAATTTTGTCGGTTACGTCATACTATTTTGTGCTGTACTCGGTGCTTAGATTCACGCGCGGAGATTTATCAGCGATAAGGCTGATAACAGCCGCGCTGATTCTTACGATTGCCGAGTATGTCGGACGGGCGATAGACGGGCTTTACTGCTATGCGTTTATCGTATCCGTTACGGGGATAGGTCTGCTTGTCGTCAAAAAAGAGTACGGCATATCGGAATTCGTGATGGTAACGGTCGCTTACGTTGCCGTATCTTTGACGCTTTACGCCGTTAAAGGCTTGATAGGTATGGGCATAAAGGACGATTCGGTATCATCATTCGTGACGGTCGCGAGTTTGCTTGTCGTAGACGTAATGTATCGGACGATACGCTCTTTGGCTAAGGGCAAGTACCGCAAAAGTCCGGTTACCGGAGTTGAACTTGCCTACGGCGGCAAGAAGATTAGGGCGAAAGGCTTTTTCGATTCCGGCAACGCGCTGTACCGCGACGGCGTACCGGTAGCCGTTATATCGGAGCATGTCGCGCGCAAACTCGGCGTGGTAGGCACTGGAAGCATGGCTGTAAGCACGATAACCGGAACTAAATTGTTGCCGTTTGCGGATATCGAGATAAACCTATATTCCGACAAAAACGGCGTAAAATCGTATAACTCACCCGTAGTGATTTCGGATAAAATGGTATGTAGGGGATACGACATACTGTTACACAAAGATATGGAGGTCGCATGATGATATTAGGTAAATTTTTGGCGTTAATCAAGAGACTGTTCGGTATGGGCAACACCGTTGATTACATGGTTGCGTTGCCGAATCCGTTGGAACCGGAGGAAGAGGCGCGCTTGCTCGGGTTGAGCGAGAGCGGAGACGCGGAGGCGCGCAATTTGCTTGTCGAACACAATCTAAGGCTTGTGGTATACATAGCCAAGCGGTTTGACAACACCGGTATCGATACGGAGGAGCTCATATCCGTAGGCACGATAGGGCTGATAAAGGCGGTTAAATCGTATAACGGCGAAAAGAAAATCAAGCTTGCCACTTACGCGTCGCGGTGCATAGAGAACGAGATACTGATGTACTTGCGCAAGATGGTCAAAACGCGCAATGAAGTCAGTTTGGACGAGCCGCTCAACGTAGACAGAGAGGGCAACAAACTGTTGCTTGGCGACGTACTCGGAACTGACGGCGGCGAGATTTACCGAGAGATGGAGTCGGACGTGGAAAAGAGCATTTTGCGCGAGTTGTTTTCTAAGCTTGACGAGCGCGATCGCAGGATAATATGCATGCGTTACGGACTGTACGACACGGAGGAAAGAACGCAAAAGGAAATTGCCGACATGATGGGCATATCGCAGTCATACATCAGCAGACTCGAAAAACGCATATTGGACAAGCTCAAAACGGAATTCATGAAAACGGAATAAATAAGAATTAAAATTCGGGCTATGTACATACTCCTTACGAGGAGATATGTCTATGGTCAGAAAGGTAAACGGCGTCGACGTGTCGGCTTTGCCCAAGCTTACCGGCAAAGAGCAAGAGGAACTCTTGAAGCTTGTCAAGAGCGGAAGGAGCGATTTAAGGGAAAAATTTCTACTTGCAAATACCGGACTTGTGTTAAGCGCGGTACACCGATTCCGCAATTCAAAAGAAAGTTCGGACGATTTATTTCAGGTAGGTATGCTCGGTTTAATCAAAGCGCTCGACAATTTCGACGTTTCGTTAAATCTCAAGTTTTCCACTTACGCGGTACCTATGGTCATGGGGGAGATACGCCGTTATGTCAGAGAAGGCACGGCGTTCAAAGTAGGCAGACGGGTCAGGGATATTGCCTATCAAGCAGTACTTGCCCGAGAACGGCTGGAAACGGACGGCAAACAAGCGACGCTGAGCGAGATAGCCGATGAACTCGGCGTGCCTTATTATGAGGTCGTAGGCGCGTTGGACGCTATAGCCGAACCGCAATCCGTTTACGAGCAAGTTTACGGCGACGACGACGGCGCGGAGATAATAGATATAATTCGAGATCCTCGCACCGACTGCGATTATGCCGAAAGAACTGTGTTGAAAGACGGCGTCGGAGACCTACCGCAAAAGGAAAAATCCGTTATTCTCATGCGTTACTACGAAGGGTGTACGCAAACCGAAATAGCCGAGGCACTGGAGATATCCCAAGCGCAAGTCAGCAGATTGGAAAAGAACGCAATAAGTAAATTGCGTACCGTCTTATCGTACTGATTTCGACTCCGCGCGCATATAATTATGTAAGTGCGGAGTTACATACATGCAGGGCATAGACTACACATTTTGCGAATTGAGAGAAAAAGCCGTCGTCAACATAGCTGACGGCAAACAGCTCGGCAGGATAGTTGATATCGCGTTACATTGCAGCGGCAGGGTTGTCGGGCTTATCGCGTCCGGAGAAAAAAAGATGTTCAAAAACTTTACTGGCAGTGAAAACGTATTTATACCGTGGGCAAAAGTCGTCAAAATAGGCGACGACGTGATTTTGATAGAACTTTCGGGAGTCAATTCGACGGAAATCACCAAATAGTGTTTACACTTTGACGTTTTTGTGTTATAATTTTTCCAAATCAATTAAGGAAGCGTTGTATGAAATGTCCGTTTTGCAGCTGCTTGGACAGCAAAGTTATAGATTCCCGACTCAGCGAGGACGGAACCTCAATTCGTAGAAGAAGAGAATGCACGTCGTGCGGCAAAAGATATACTACTTACGAAAAAATCGAATCCACACCGATACTTGTTATCAAAAATAACGGTACGCGCCAGAGCTTCGATCTTGCCAAAATCAAAAAAGGCGTCATCAAAGCTTGCGAAAAACGCCCGGTATCCATGGCAAAGATAGACAAACTCGTATCCGATGTGGAAAAGCAAATCAACAACACCCTTGCCCAAGAAATCACTTCGCGCAAGATAGGCGAATTGGTAATGCAGGGACTCAAAGAACTCGACGACGTCGCATACGTCAGGTTTGCCTCCGTACACAGACAATTCAAAGACATCAACACTTTGCTCGAAGAGATCGAAAAGCTTGTCGGAGCAAAAGTAGAATATCCCGTTGACGGCACAAAAGACGATACGGACGAGGACAAAAGCTGATGCGTACATACAAATTTTCCAAGACGCCCATGCGTCTTTCCAAATATTTAGAGGAAGTTTTGCCCGAACTGCGTTTCGGGTATTTTCGTACATTGCTCAAACAGCGCGACGTCCGCATCAACGGCAAAAAGGTTACGATAGACGCATACCTCAAACCGGGGGACGTCATAGAACTTTACCTTGACGAGAGCAAATTGCTCAAATTCAATTACGAAAAGGTGTATTCCGACGAGCACATTCTCGTGGCTGTCAAACCGCGCGGAGTGTCTTCGGAGGACTTTGCGCGTAGAATATCTTCTTCCGAAAACATTACCGCGGAGCTTGCCCATAGACTTGACACCAATACAAAGGGGTTATTGTTGCTATACTTGGACGACGTCGGCAAAGAGGGACTCGATTTCGGCTTTCGTCGCGGTTATATAATCAAAAAATACAACGCGCTTCTTAACGGCAGATTGGCAGAACCTGCCGATCTCAGAGCCTACCTTGTCAAGGACGCCGAGCACGGTATAGTGCGTATTTATGACCAAAAGACAGAGGGTGCCGTTCCTATCCGCACCGAGGTTAAACCCATAGAATATCGCGGAGATTACACGGTGGCAGAGATTACCTTGCATAGCGGAAAAACCCATCAAATAAGAGCCCATATGGCGCATATCGGGTACCCGATAATAGGGGATACCAAATACGGCGACTTCGAGGCGAATCGCCTTGCCAAAGCCAAAAGACAGTACCTGACGGCAGTCAAACTCGAATTCCGTTTTCCTAAGAGCGCGCCTCTTGCGTACCTTAACGACATGACGTTTGAGACGGAGCGCGACTTTTAGTAGAACTCTATATTTTCTTTGCGAATAGCCGCTTTCAGTTTTTTGAGAGCGGTTTTTTCCAACCTCGATACGTACGAACGCGATATACCCAAACGCTTGGCGGTTTCTTGTTGCGTCATCGGAATTCCCGTAGCCAAGCCGTACCGCATACGAATCAAATCCTTTTCGCGTTTTTCCAAGTACTTCGATACGAGTGAAACCAAACTTTCTCTGACCAAGCGGTTTTCTACCGCGGCATACACGCTTTCTTCGTCCACGGCAAGCATATCTATGAGGTTGACGTCGTTGCCGTCCTTGTCGGAGCCGACGTTTTCGTATAGAGAAACGTCGTTACGTCTCTTTTTATAACCGCGCATTGCCATCAAAATTTCGTTTTCGATACAACGCGACGCATATGTCGCGAGCGCCGTGCTTTTGTTAGGCTTATAAGTATTTATAGCTTTTATCAATCCCACCGTACCCACGGATACAAGCTCGTCCTTATCGGGATAATTTGTGTATTTTTTGGAGATATACACCACCAAACGCAGGTTGTGGCGTATCAGCACGTCGCGCGCGCCCATGTCTCCCGAATGGAATTTATTCAAGTACTCCGCTTCTTTTTCGGGTGACAGCGGATGCGGAAAGGCGTTATTGTTTTCTATGCCCGCAGTCAAGAGCAGTATGTTGGATATGATTGCGAAAAATCCTTCGAGTATAATATGCGCCTCCGCGGTTTTACATTATATGCCGTTCTCTTACAAAAGTTGACGATATCTTTACTTATAGGATGATTTACGAGGAGTAACGAGATCAATGTGTTTTCGCGATCGAAGCGTAGAATTCTGAAAGCAAATAAAAACAAAAAAACATATTGACAAAAATTTACCAAAATATTACAATAATAATGTAAAAATTCGCTTGACGAGGAGAGGCGCATATGAGACAATCCCTTACAGACAGACAGACAGACAGACAGACAGACAGACAGACAGACAGACAGACAG
>CAVIFU010000030.1:0-18895 GCA_963642145.1 Ruminococcus bicirculans (ex Wegman et al. 2014) | reverse complement strand
TGCGCACAAAAAATTATACATCGGGATTTTTGCGATATAACTCTCACCCGCCCACTCTAGAAGAGGATGATTAAATATAATCCGCAACTTCACACTAACCAAACACCACACTATTCTATCAAAGAATCATTTACCGCGTCACGAAGTGACGTGTATATCACCGTCGCCGTAGGCGATGTATATCACCGTCGCGCAAGCGATGTATATCACCGTCGCCGGCAAGGCGATGTATTATATTACTGCTTCCCCAAAAGCTTCCGCACCGTGTTCTCGTTGTGCGTTCGGATTAGCGCGTTAACGCGCGAATTGAAGTCCATATAGTTGCTGTTGACGTAGTCAACTTGGAAGACCGGCATGCGCGTCAGCCATTCATCGAAATAGGGGCTCGAAATCAGCTCGTTGTTGTACGTTTTGGCAAAACGCAAAAGTGACCAGGCGAACAGCGTGATAAAAAATTCCTTGGCGTCGGAGACGGTGAAACACGCTTGCGATTGGTTCATGCGTAGCTTCGTCTTGCTGTCTTGGTCTTGCGCTATGCGCTTGCCGTTGGCGTGGACTTTGGCAAGGAGTTTCTTCCTGCCTATCGCGCTGTGCCAAGTGTGGTCCGCGCAGGTATCCATATCGTAACACTTGTGTACGAGTTCGCCGTCGCCTTCCCATTCCGGGCGGAACAAGCCGGTTTCGCGCCTGACGAATATCACCGCGCCCGGGGCTGTGCCGTTGAGAGTTAAGTCGTTGTAGGTGAGGTCGCCCACTTTGACGCCGCCGTCGCCGTTATTGAATATATCGGCGCGCGGTACGCGCACAAAATCGAATACGGACTTGCCGTTGAGTTTGACGGAGTCCACATGCGCCATGAGGTCATCGAGAGTAACGCCCGAGGGCATGTGCATGGTTTGGAAGAGAAATCCTATAATTTCGCCGTCGGCGTCCTCGGAAGTAAGGTATCTGAGGGCTTCGGTGAGGTGTACGTCGAGCTTACCGCACAGACGTCCGTGCGAGCAATACCATTCGCCGTCAAGATAGGTGCATTTGATGTGTAGAAATCTGGATCCGGCGGCTATTTGGTCGTAAATGCCTAACGTTTGCGTTCTGCCGAAGCGGTAAGCAAATCCGCGTATAAGCTTGTATGCAAAAACAAGAAGTTTATTCTTTGCGTTGTGCGGATCGAGAGGGGAGTACTGTTCGAGCTTGTCCGTGACGGCGTCGTGCGAGCCGAGTACGGCAATATCGATGTACTTCGGGTTGGCTTGCGTGATTCCCTCGATATTCGACATGACTTTTTTGTAAGAACCGTCAGTCGCGCCGACTTCAACGCGCAACGAGTCGTCGTTGAGAAGTATCGCGCAGAATACCGCAAATAGGTATATCGGCAGAATTATTGCCATTATCCAAGCAAGGTCGCACACGGCAACCAACGCGCATAGCACTCCGCAAACCAACGTGAGCGGCACCAATGCTATTATTATTCTTTCTACACTCGATTTCATATTGCCTCCGAACGCCTTATATCATACCACATGCGCGCGCCGCGCGCAATACCCGTAATTACCGTAATTTCTACAAAAGCGGAGTTTTTTCGCGGCTCCGAACGCGGTAAGGTTGAACCATGCAAGTTAAATTCAGTCAAAACTTATCCCTTGACCTAAAAGAGTACTTTTCTTCAAACTTCCCTTACGGCAAAATCCTATCCGTAGGGGAAGAATATATTGACGATATAGTAGCCTCCGGGTGCAGAACCCTTACTTATTCCGGCGCCGTACCGGAAGACGCTTCCGCGATATTTGCGTACGGCAAAGCGAATGCAGACCTTGCCAAAAGCATAGCAAACGGCAAAAAACTCATACTTGCCACTCCCGAAGTGTACGCGAGCTTTTTTGACGATATAGCCGTTATAGGTTACAAAACGATGCGTACAGGTTACCCCGATTGCGTTTTTATTGACGAGGCGGAAAACTTCGGCGCATTGCAGGCAAGCGCGGTGGCGCGTGCCGTAGGACTGTATGCTGAGTCTCTCGGCATACTCGGCGCGGGACTCAGGCGCACGGGCTATAACGTAGCTAAGGAGGTGTTGACCTCGGCGCGCAACGACCTCGGTGCGGATATCGATACGGAGGAACTCATATTGCGCACGGCGGAGAATACGCGCAAGCTGTCCGCCGTTTCCGGCGAGTTTTTCAGGTTGGCGGAGGCGTTATACCCGGAGGATGAAGAGGCGTTCCCGTTGCACGCGACGTTTTTTACATACTTTACGGCGGTATTCGCCGTAATACGATTTACAAAAAGCGATTTTTGCGTTATACTACCCGAGAAGGACAGAGTACGCACGCGCATTTTGTGTGACGCACTCAAAATCAAACCGCCGAAAGTTAAGTTTCTGCCATACGATCCGCCGTCTTGCCTTGCGGAAGCGCGCGACTTCATCGCGGACGAGGGCGAACTGAAAGGTTGGCTTAGGAAGTTTAGGCTGACAGCCGGCGCGGGTACCGCCGTGACGGAAGTTTTGCTCGATAACTTGGCGCTTGCCGCCGAACTCACCGGGGAAATTAACCTTTACACGATACTTGCCGATAAAGGCTACATAGACGCAATTACGGAACGGGCGGTGTAAAACCGCCGCACATAAGAGGAGATATGAAACTTAACGTTGACGCAGATTTATTCTTATTCGACCTTGACGGTACGGTGTACCTCGGCAACCAACCCATCGAAGGCGCAATCGATACCTTGAAGGCACTGACCGCCATGGGCAAAAGAGTGTGCTTTTTGACCAACAACTCGTCCAAAGATAAGCGCGAGTATGTTAAAAAACTCACCGCCATGGGCTATCCCGTGGATTTATTCCAAATTATCACTTCCACGATGGCGGCGATACAGTTTTTGCATACCCGCCGTCCGTCCAAAAGCGTTTATCCCATAGGCACGCCGACGTTTATCAAGTCTTTGGAAGAAGAAAATATCCCCATCAGCGATGACGCGGACATCGTTCTCCTTGCCTTCGACACCTCCCTGACTTACGACAAACTGTGGCACGCGAACGTTTTGCTCGACAAAGGGCGCGAGTTCATCGCCACTCACCCGGATACCGTTTGCCCCTCCGATGTCGGCGATATGCCCGATGTCGGCGCGCTCATGGCGCTCTTTGAGTGCTCCTGCGGTCGCGCTCCGAGCGTAATTTGCGGCAAACCCTATTCGCCCATGGCAGAGATAATCGGGCACTTGTTCGATATTCCCAAAGAAAAAATCGTCATGATAGGCGACCGCCTCTACACCGACATCCTGTTCGGCGTCAACAACGGCTACCAATCCGTCCTTGTCCTCTCCGGCGAAACAACTCGCGAAATGCTCAATGCCAGCGGCATTAAGCCGACGTATGTGTTTGATTCCATCTCCGGACTGATATCGGAATAAACCAAGTACCCCCTTAAACTTACGAACCATATGCACTGCCTCACGGCAGTGGTGATATGCATCGCCTACGGCGACGGTGATGTATATATTTTGGAATTGACAAATAATGTACAGTCAAAAACTATCCTATCAAACTACGCATAACCGACTCGGTTATCGGATAAAATTAAACTATGGCAATACCGGTAATCGTTTGTATAGGTTCCACGGGGGTCGTGGGAGACTCTTTGGGTCCGATGGTGGGAGATTTGTTGAGGGATAAGTATGCCGTTCCGGCGTATGTCTACGGTGGGTTTCGCGCGCCCGTGAACGGCGTCAACTTCTCGGAATACGCCGAACATATCGCCTTGTTTCATAGGGGCGCGACGGTCATTGCAGTGGACGCTTGCGTGGGTAACAGCGAAGACATCGGCAAGATTAAATTTACTCCCCACGGCATCAAGGCGGGCGGTGCGCTCGACAAAAATCTTGCGCCATTGGGGGATTTCGGCGTGCTCGGAGTGGTGGCGGCGCGATCGGATGACAATCTCGGCGCGTTGATTGACGCGAGTTATTCTCTTGTCGAGTCGCTCAGCGAGAAAATCGCATATAAGATTTATTCTGTTTTTGTGGGAGAACGGACAAATAATATACACATTCTTTAATTGCTCTTTAAGTTTTGATATGCTATAATGTAATAAGTTTAGTATACGGTTCGACCGTTGAGAGGAAAAATGGACCCGAAAACCAACAATAGAAGAACAATTTTGATCATTATCGGCTTTGTGCTTTTGGCTGTTGCCGTGGCATCGATATTTTTGAGCACGAGCACCAACAAAGGCGATAAGATTTCATATGACGAATTGACCGAAAAAATCAAGAGCGGAGATATCGTGGGGATTTACTTTTCCGGCGACTACACCGTCAACGTTAAGTATGCCAAGAAAGAAAGCGAAACCGAATCCGATTTTGAAGCGAATATGAAGAATTTCCGCAAGGGAAAATACAAAGACGCAACCGCCGTGGTTACTTATCGCAACGCGTTGATTCTTGCCATCGAAAATTATGCCGCCGAACATGAGGGCTTCGAAGAGCCCGAGATCTGGCTCAACAACCCAAATTCCGGCAACATAGGCACTTATATTTTCTACGGACTCAACATGTTACTGACGGTGGGCGCGATAATCTTCCTCATAGTCATGATGCGCGGTAAGGACGGTACGGGCTCTGCCCTAAGCTTCGGCAAGACCAAAACGCGCTCTGCCGAGCATGTCAAAGTGCGCTTCACCGACGTAGCCGGCGCCGAGGAAGAAAAGGTTGAACTGCAAGAAGTGGTAGACTTCCTCAAAGACCCCAAAAAGTACCGTGACGTGGGTGCAAGGATACCCAAAGGCGTACTTTTGGTGGGACCTCCCGGAACAGGCAAAACGTTGTTCGCAAAAGCCGTTGCGGGCGAAGCGAACGTGCCGTTCTTCTCGATAAGCGGATCCGACTTTGTCGAAATGTTCGTAGGCGTAGGCGCGAGCCGCGTGAGGGACTTGTTCAACCAAGCCAAGAAATCGCAACCGTGCATTGTGTTTATTGACGAGATCGACGCCGTAGGCCGTAAGCGCGGAGCCGGATTAGGCGGCGGCAACGACGAACGCGAGCAAACGCTCAATCAACTCCTTGTCCAAATGGACGGATTCGAGGCTAACGAAAGTATAGTCGTCATGGCGGCGACCAACCGCGCGGACGTTTTGGATCCCGCGCTCATGCGTCCCGGCAGATTCGACAGGCAAATTTACATCAATCTTCCCGACGTCAAGGGTAGGGAAGCGATATTCCGCGTACACGCAAGGAACAAACCCATCGCTCCCGACGTTGACTTCAAAAATCTTGCAAGGCTTACGACAGGATTCTCGGGCGCCGACATAGCCAACTTGCTCAACGAGTCTGCAATAATCGCCGCGCGCAACAACCGCAAAATCATACTCATGAACGATATTTTGGAAGGCATCAACAAAGTTATAGCCGGTCCGCAAAAACGTTCGAGAGTGGTTACCGAGAAGGATAAGCGCATAACCGCCTACCACGAGGCAGGTCACGCGCTCGTAGGCAGAATGCTCAAACATTGCGACGCCGTGCAGGAAGTAAGCATTATTCCGCGCGGTATGGCGGCAGGTTACACCATCAGCAGACCCAAGTCCGACGACAATCACACCACGCTGTCACATTTGCAAGACACCATCGCCATGACCATGGGCGGTAGAGCTGCCGAAGAGCTCATAATCAAGGATATTACCACCGGCGCGAGCATGGATATCAAGCAAGCCACATCCATAGCGCGCAGTATGGTTACCGAGTGGGGTATGTCCAAAGCTCTCCCCAACGTCTATTTCGGAGGAGAACAGGAAGTCTTTATAGGCAGGGACTACCAGACTCAGGCAAGCTACTCCGATGAAGTCGCATACATCATCGATAACGAAATTCGCTCCATCGTCGATACCGCTTACGCGAGAGCGCTCAAAATACTTACCGACAACGAGGACAAACTGCACACCATGGTTGAGCTCCTCTATGATAACGAAACCATCTATGGCGACGAAGTAGACCTCATCTTGGAGGGCAAGACGACGGCGGAGATTAACGAGTACATCGCCGACAAAAAAGCCGAGCGCGACCGCATGGCAAAGGAAAAGGAAGCGGCAAGCAACAGATATGACGGTAACCCCTTAGGCAATCCGAATTCGCTTATCGTGCCCGAGTCCGGAACGAAATCGGAACAAGCGCCTCAAGCGGAAGAATCCGCGCCCTCCGACAAAAACGACGGCGATAACGCGGACGCGACTTCCGAGGACGAACCGCCCACGATAGAGATAACCGTCGAGGACGACGACAAAGACGAATAAGACTATTGGCAAAAAGAACTACCGAATTCTCGGTAGTTCTTTTTTGCGCTCGGTTTTTGAAAAGCTATCCGCTTTGCGACGCTCGCTACGATATCGCCGCATATTTTCTAAGCGCCGAGAATAAATTTTGCGTTCTCTTGACTAACGCGACGTAAATATATATAATATAAACATTAAATGTTTAGAAGGTAAATATATGAAGCGTACGGAAATTTCCGCCATTCTTGCGGATAAAAGTTACATCGGACAAACCGTAACCGTTTGCGGTTGGATCAGGACGTTCCGCGATTCCAAAAACGTCGCGTTTATGGAGCTCAACGACGGCTCTTCTTTCAGGAGTTTGCAAGTCGTACTTCTCAAGGAAAACGGACTCAACGCCACATATAACCTCGGTACCTCCGTTAGGGTGACCGGGTTGGTTGAAGCCGGCATGAAAGAGGAATCTGCCGAAATCAAAGCCGAATCGGTGGAAGTTTTGGGCGAGTGCCCCGATACTTATCCCATACAAAAGAAACGTCATACTTTGGAGTATTTGCGCACCATGCCGCATCTCCGCGTCAGGACAAATACTTTCAACGCCATGTTCCGCGTCAGGAGCAAGCTCTCTGCGGCTCTCCACGAGTACTTCCAAAAGAACGGTTACCTATACGTGCATACGCCCATAATCACCGGTAGCGACTGCGAGGGCGCCGGCGAAATATTCCAAGTAACCACCGTCGGTTACGATCCTACCGTTAAATCGGCGGAAGAATACTATGCAAAGGACTTTTTCGGACGCAAAGCGGGACTTACCGTTTCCGGACAATTGGAAGGCGAAGTTGCAGCCATGGCTTTTGGCAAGATATACACGTTCGGACCGACGTTCCGCGCAGAAAACAGCAATACTCCTCGCCATGCCGCGGAGTTTTGGCAGGTCGAGCCCGAAGTCGCGTTTGCCGAGCTTGACGACATCATCGAAATTATCGAAGATATGGTCAAATACGTCATCAATTCTTTGCTTGTCGAGTGCAAAGACGAGCTCAAATTCTTTGACGACAGGTTCGAAAAGGGTCTTATCGAGAAGCTTACCCTTGTTGCCAATTCCGAGTTCGTAAGGCTCGATTACGGCGAAGCCATCAAGATTTTGGAGCAGTCCGGCAAGGAATTCGTGTATCCCGTGGAATGGGGCTTGGATCTGCAAACCGAGCACGAGCGTTACCTCACGGACGAAGTATTCAAAAAGCCGGTATTCGTCACCAACTATCCGCGCAAGATTAAGTCGTTCTACATGAAGCAGAACCCGGACGGCGTAACCGTTGCCGCTACCGACTTGCTTGTCCCGGGAGTCGGCGAAATAGTGGGCGCCAGCGAAAGAGAAGCCGATTACAACAAACTCCTTGCCGAGATGGAAGCGCGCGGCATGAAGATAGAAGAATACAAAAATTATTTGGATCTACGCGTGTTCGGCACCGTACCGCACAGCGGCTTCGGCTTGGGACTCGAACGTATCCTCATGTACGTTACCGGCATAGGCAATATCAGAGATACGCAATTGTTCTCCCGTACCGCAGGCGAATTGAGATAATCTCATAAAATCTTAAAATGATAAAAAGCCGTTGAAACAAAAGTTTTGACGGCTTTTTTGTAATAATTATGAAGTCATGCCGCTTCGGGCGCGCATAACGCCCAAGTCGCACTTGCGGCAATATGCGTTAGGGTGTATAATAAACTTGAGATGTTCGTTTCCGTAAGGATAGACGGACGGCGGTTATCGTACTATTATAGTGCGCGACATTTGTGCGCGTTAAATTTACGTGAGAGGTAGTTTGGATGAGTAAAATCGGTGGTAAACTCAAAAAGATTGTCGAGCGCGTCGGCGCCAAGCTTTCAAACAGCGTTTCGCAGGGCGAGTCGGGCGAAGGCAAATCGGAATTTTCGCTTTCGGATTTTGTGGAAACATCCGAGTATATTCGCAAGGCAAGCGCAGAAGGCTCGGTATTGCTCAAAAACGAGGGCATTTTGCCGCTGTCGCGCAGGGATAGCGTGGCTGTTTTCGGCAGAGTGCAACGCGATTGGTTCTACGTCGGATACGGTTCCGGCGGAGATGTCCGCGCGCCGTACAGGGTAAACCTGATTACCGGGCTCAAAAGGAACGGCATAAAAATCGATGAGGAGCTCGACGGCGTGTACCGCGAGTGGTGCGACAACAATCCCGTCAGCCACGGAGTTTGGGGACATTGGCCGCGCAATTTTGAAGAAATGCCCGTTACGGAAGAGCTTGTCAAAGCCGCCGCGGAGCGCAATACCGTAGCTCTCGTGGTAATCGGCAGAGCCGCCGGCGAGGATAGGGAAAACACCTTGGAGAATGGCAGTTACTACCTTACCGACAAGGAAGAAGATTTGCTTTCCGAGGTCACCGCGGCGTTTGACAAGACCGTCGTAGTAATGGACATCGGCAACGTGATAGACTTTTCTTTTGTGGAAAGATACCGTATGGGCGCGCTGCTTATTGCTTGGCAGGGCGGTATGGAGTCCGGTAACGCCGTTGCAGACGTTCTCGGAGGAGATGTTTCCCCGTCCGGCAGGCTCCCCATGACAATTGCAAGGCACTATGAGGATTATCCCTCTGCCGCGAACTTCGGCAACCGCGAATACAACGAGTACAAAGAGGACATCTACGTCGGATACAGATATTTCGAGACGTTCGCTAAGGACGCCGTCCTATATCCGTTCGGCGCCGGCTCGGGCTACGGCAAGTTCGAGACGACAGCCGTGACAATGCTCACGCGGCAAAAGGACATCACCTTCCACTTCAACGTCAAAAATATCGGCGATCACATCGATAAAGAAACGTTAGCCGTCTATGCAGAGCCGCCGCAAGGCGTACTCGGCAAGCCGTCGCGCGTTCTGGTGGCGTTTGCCAAGACCAAAGACATCATGCCCGGCAACGAGGAATATGTAGAGATAACTTTCCCGACGTATGCTCTTGCTTCCTATGACGATACCGGCGCAACCGGGCACCGCAGTTGTTACGTTTTGGAGCGAGGCACGTACAAATTCTACCTCGGAGGCGACGTGCGCAACGCCAAGCTTCTCAACGCCGTCTTTGAATTGAAAGAGGATCGAGTCGTAGTCGCGTGTAACGAGATAGCCTCACCGCCCGTTAGGTTTGAACGTTTGCGCCCGCGCGCCACGGAGAACGGATACGAAAAGGATTATTACCTTACGCCCGACAGAACGTATGACCTCAAAAAACGCATACTCGAGAATCTGCCTACCGCCAAACCCTATACCGGTGATAAAGGTATAAGTCTTAAAGCCGTAAAGGCAGGCAACGCCAAGATGGAAGACTTTATCGCAGAGCTCAGCAACAAAGAGCTCGAAGCGATTACGCGCGGAGATTATCAAATGGGTTCGCCTCTCGGCGTTGCGGGCAACGCCGGCGTATTCGGCGGAGTGCTGGAGTCGTTGCGCAAAAAAGGAGTGGATCCCATAACCTGTTCGGACGGACCTGCCGGTATAAGACTCAAAGCGACGTGCTCGTTATTGCCGATTGGGACACTACTCGCCTCAACATGGGATACCAAACTAATCAGATACTTGCTCGGGCTAATCGGCGCCGAGATGAAAAAGAGGGACGTGGACGTGCTGTTGGCACCCGGGATGAATATTCATCGCGATCCGTTGTGCGGTAGGAATTTCGAGTATTTTTCGGAAGATCCGTTGCTCACCGGCAAGATAGCCGCGGCATACGTTAACGGTGTGCAAGATTCCGGCAGGGCGGCTTGTCCCAAGCATTTTGCTTGCAACAACCAAGAAACAAACCGCACGTACAACGATTCTCGCGTATCCGAACGCGCCCTCAGAGAAATCTACCTCAAAGGCTTCGAGATATGCGTTGACGAGGGTTATCCGCGCGTAATAATGACATCGTACAACAAAATCAACGGCGTATGGGGGCACTACAATTATGATTTGTGCTCCACCGTTTTGCGCAAGGAATGGGGCTATCAGGGACCGGTAGTCACCGATTGGTGGATGCGCCGTCAGGCGTCCCCGGAGTTTCCCAAGTTGTGCGATAACGCGTACAGAGTCCGCGCCGGAGTGGATGTACTCATGCCGGGCGGATCGCGAATACCGTTCAGAATCCCGGATGGCACCTTGCTTCGCACCCTCGGCAAGAAGGACGGCATAACGCGTGCGGAAATCGCGTTAGCCGCCAAGCATGTGCTTGACTTTGTCGTCGAAACGGAATACAAGTAGGCTTTGGGTAGATAATTCCCAAACGATCTTACAAATTATGCAAAATAAAAGAGGTAAGCTTAGACTTGCCTCTTTTTGGTGGAAACAACAGGACTTGAACCTGTGACATCTTGCTTGTAAGGCAAGCGCTCTCCCAACTGAGCTATGCTTCCGTATTTTGGTGACCCCATCGAGACTCGAACTCGAGTTACCGCCGTGAAAGGGCGATGTCTTAACCGCTTGACCATGGGGCCATTATGTTTTGGTAGCGGCGGTCGGATTCGAACCAACGACCTGCCGGGTATGAACCGGCCGCTATAACCAACTAAGCTACGCCGCCACACCGCGCTAATTGCCTTGCAAATAACGCTTAACTATAATAGCAAGGATTCCGCGCGTTGTCAACTGATTTTTACTATTTTTATTAAGTAGGTCACCGGAGTGAATTCCCCAAAGCAAATTCCCATTTTTGTCTGCAGCGGGAATTCGCCTTAGACAAATATGTACACGAAAAGCCTTCCCTATGGCAAGAGATTTCGGTTTCACGGTATGCACAGGCTATGTACTACCGGATAAACAAACAGTATTCTGAAAAAGAAGCTCAAGTACGAGATAACAGACTCTCAAACGTTTACCGCCGCCGTTTACCGTCTTTGTGTGTTTTAGGTACATTTAGGATAACATGACTCTCAAACAATAGACAAATGTCACTGTTCGACATATTCGTTTTAGGTACATTTAGGATAACATGACTCTCAAACTTAAACGGAGACGGTAGAAAGACACCGTGGGTTTTAGGTACATTTAGGATAACATGACTCTCAAACCGTCGCCCTCGTCGGGGAAGTGATCGCGGTGTTTTAGGTACATTTAGGATAACATGACTCTCAAACAGCACGACAAAAACGCAAGTCGAACAAAAAGTTTTAGGTACATTTAGGATAACATGACTCTCAAACCCGTCGTCACACGGCGGTACAGTATATGTGGTTTTAGGTACATTTAGGATAACATGACTCTCAAACGTAGATCGAGACAGTATGCTTGGCCATCATGTTTTAGGTACATTTAGGATAACATGACTCTCAAACAAGGGATAAAGTGACATGACGGAACAAGCAGTTTTAGGTACATTTAGGATAACATGACTCTCAAACTGTATACAGACAGACACGCAGCGACAGTCAGTTTTAGGTACATTTAGGATAACATGACTCTCAAACTGTTGTTGTGTTTTTCATTTTTAACACCATGTTTTAGGTACATTTAGGATAACATGACTCTCAAACAAGAGTTTTTTACAAGTTTTTTTGCGTTTTGTTTTAGGTACATTTAGGATAACATGACTCTCAAACCATAATGTAATTATTAGCACTCATAGTGTAGTTTTAGGTACATTTAGGATAACATGACTCTCAAACAGTAACGGCATATACGAGTACGTTGTGTTTGTTTTAGGTACATTTAGGATAACATGACTCTCAAACCCATAGCGACCACCATGACGCAAAGAACCAGTTTTAGGTACATTTAGGATAACATGACTCTCAAACCTATCGCTATATACACGGCTCAATACTTTAGTTTTAGGTACATTTAGGATAACATGACTCTCAAACCTCAAAATGAACAAAATCGGCTAAAAACCTAAGTTCTTGAGTGGAATCGTTATCATCTGTACGTGTAGATTATATCACATTCCTTCGCTTAACACAAGTATTTCGCAAAGGTCTTTGTCTATTATCAGCATGTTTTCGTGCGATTGCCGATATGATTCCCGCGGTTCCAAACTAACGAGTTGTACTTCTTTATACTCTAAGTGCTTACTTAGTTCGAGAAAGTCTTGCTCGCTTAAATAGCCCTTGAGATTTACCGCTATCAATACGCGTAGCGAATCGAATTCTACCGAGAGGTTGACGTAATCTATGAGTTTTTCCAATAGACAGCCATCTCCCAACGTAACGGTCGGATTATAAAGCTTGATTAACGCATTGTAATCAACGTCCGCGCGTATATCGGCGTGTATGTCGAGCTCTTGCAAAAGGTCCCGCATTACGGCATATCCGCTCGAATAAAAAGAATATATGTCGCTTGCTTTGTTCGGCATGAAAGATAATAATTTTTTACTTAGCAGCGCATTGATTTTCTTTTCGTAAGCGTCCATGGAGAAATAATCTGTCAAAACCGCTACCGTCTTGAGAAATTTAATTTCTTTGCCTTCGTCAATAACAACATAGCCGCTCGACTCGCCGTTTGCGCTCATAACGGCGTCGGAAACAAGACGCGCAAACAATTCGGGACGCTCGCATACTACGGTGTAAATAGTGGAGCTAAGTTCTATCGGGGTGTTTAGGTCGCTATGTCTTATGCTAATCATATTTCAACCAGCCGTTTGTCGGAATCGCAATAAATGCTGCCCTTTGCGCCGACGAGTAATTCAATGGCGTTGAATTGCTTTTCCGTGATACTCAAAACAAAAACCAACCCGTCCTTTGGCATATTGTTACGTAATCCCTTGCGTATTTGTTCGGATACTGTGGGGTTGATCGCAAGTTTGGTATACACCGACTCTTGTAGCATGATAAAGCCGTTAGAGAGCAGGTATTTCCTGAACTTGCGATATTCTCTCAAGTCATTGAGAGTAAGCGTAGGAAGGTCAAACATTACAATCGTTCTCATATATCGGTAACTCATAATCTGTAAAATGCTTTATATTGTCGGTAACTCCCGACGCAAGCGCGCCGAAAACACTACGCGTATACGCCTCTATGGCTGTATCGAGATAGACGTTTTTGCCGCCCAACATAACTTTAGAATTCATAATATTTGCCATAATCGGCTTAAAATTTAAGCACTCCGGCTCTAACGAAAGCACGGCGTCGTCAACGATTATTCTATACGGCTCCATGAGGTCGCTTGCAAGATTATGGAAGTTAAATTCGTTGGTGTGCCATATTCCGAGTTGAGTAATGTATCCGCTTGCGGTTATTTCTCTACAGAAAGCGGAAAGCAAAACGGAGTACCCGTAATTGAGCGCGGAATTAAAAAATGCCGGTACTCTTCTGCCGACATTTCCGAATAATGCGTTAAAATATACTTTGGCGGCGTGCCCTTCTCTGTTAGAGGCGTCGTTTACCTCTACTGCAGAAAGATATTCTCCCAACAAGCTTTCTTCCGCATGCCCGTATTTTTGCAAAATCAATCTTTGGTTGTGTATTTTTTGCTCAACTATGTTTTTCCAAACGACGGCTTTGTTTGCGGAAGTCCAACCGATTTGTTCCTTTATCCTTGCCGACGTATGATAATTATCGTACATGCCGACAAGTTGGGAGTGCGGAAGATGCTTTTCGTCGCAAAAAATCACCTTAACTTTGTTCTTGACAAGCTCTGCAAGGAGTACCGCCGTAAGCGATACTCCCGTGGACTCTATTATCAGCACGTTAATTTCGGGTATGTAGATACGAGTTTCTTTATCTGCCCGACAAACGAGATGATTGAGCTTGAAATCGAGCTTTGCTCTACTTTTTATTACTACCGTTCTGAATCCCATAATTAAGTCCCATCTCTATACGTTTTTCCCTAAGCCCGGCGCGCGACTGCGTAATTAACACAACCGATTTGTCGGTAATACATTTGTTTAATGTCGGCGATGCCAACCGTGTGCCCCCGCAAACTTTCTTGCCTTTCTTGTCGATGTACTCTAAACTGCTGACGTCTACATTCTTTGCGTTGCATTGGAAAGCGCAAAGAATATTTAGTAGCGTTTTTATCTCCGCATACAGCGGAATTTGTTCGAACGAACCTCTTGCTCTTTTTAGCACATCAAGCAGACCATCATACCCCGGCACAAAAGCATAGGGCTTTTCCGAAAGTTTTTTGATAAAGAAGTCGTAGAGTTCTATGTTCTTTTCGCGCGAAACTATCACTATCTTAGCTTTTTCTTTTGCGCTGCCGTCGGCGGCGTTTTTGCGACGAACGTTCTCCTCTATGAGGTAATTGCAATATTCCTCTTGCGCGCGCTCCTTGTCTTCCGCTTTCATGCCGCCGGTGCGTTTGGCTACTTTTTCCGTAATGGTGCGCAGTTCCTTTATGTACGCGTTGACGGCGTCAGACACGAACAATTGGTTTGCGTTGTTCAATGTTAAGCTGTTACCGCTGTATCCCGAGATACGCACACAGTACTTGTGGTCAACCATAACCAAGGAATACGGCAATATCTTCGAGTTCCTTAGCCCCGCGATTTCCGCAAGTCTCGGATTTTTGAGACCGCGGACGTTGCTGAGATACTCTTCTATAGTCATTTTGCCCGAGCGTATTTTGACGTCATGATATACGCTAACCGCCTCAATCGACCGCTCCACGGCACCCTTTTTGCCATTGTAATCGACGACGACAAAAAATGCCGTACCGGAACTTTTATAGCCGCCGTACTTTGACATATCGCTCTTGGGTCCGTTTTCTTTTATCGGATAAACAGACGTCCCCGCCTTCGCTTTTAGTATTGTCTCTTTGTACAATTGCCCTTTGCCACGGACGGTTTGCTTAGCGAATATCGGTACGAGCGAGCACATCTTGCGCACTTTGTTTATCGTGGGCTCGGTATCCGATTTAGTGTTTTCAGGATACCAAATTACGCGATTTTCTCTATCGGACCTTACGGCGCGTCCAAACAGTTTCATCGGGTTGACGGCGTCTTTTTGCTCCCTCGCTTCGCGCCAATCTCTGTTATGATTAAAGTATTCGAACAACACGTTGCCTACCACAATGTTCATGTATGCGTCATACGCATGGTGGAAGTCGTTGACATCCCTCGACTTGGTAAGCGCAAACTCTTTGCGGAATTCGGAAACGTTGTTGCCATTGACAAAGTTAATTTCGATATCGGCGTCGGCGCAAAGCGCTCCTTCGTCTTTTTTGTACGCTATCCACTTGTCCAACAGCTCGCGCAAACAAGTGGCTATCTGCGCCGTTTCCACCAACTGTCGGTTTATAAATCGCGCCTGCTCTTCCTCCGTGACGGGAGTGGTGCGCGTAAGTCTATCGTACTTCTCCTTGGACATGAGTCCCATTTTGAGCCAAGCCTTCCACCACTTGGCTCCGGCCTTGCGATACTCGACAGGAACCGGATAGCTGTCCGACTTGGCGCCGTTTAGCGACTTATGCGTCAAAACTTTGTTTTTGATGCTGTCGTCCTTGATTTTGGACTGCGGTACGATGTGGTCTACGTCGTAGTCTTTGAGGTCGTCTAAGTTTATAGGTTCGCCGGTATACGCGTCTATGCCGAGCTGCAAAAAGTATAGATAATACTTTTCGGCGCGTACGCGAGAGTTGTCGTCAAAGCTTGCGAGCTTGCTCTTTGACTCTGCCAGAGCCGCTTCCACCCGGTCTCTGTAAACTTTGTCGATGTTCCTTTTTGCCTTTTCCGCTTCCGCGTATTGGCTGTTGAGCATTTCCAATCGCGAAGGAGCCGAGGTTCCTTTCTTTTTGACGTCCTCTTTGCGCGTAACTTCTATAAATATCTTTTTTGGGAAAGCGCCCGTTTCCGACACTATTTCTTTGATTACGCGGAAGGTCTGCCACAACGAACGCTTGACGGACGGCGAACAATACATGTTTTCCACATCTCTGTAAGTGACGTCTTTGCCGTCGATTTGGTCCGTGCGCTCGTAATAGTCGCGGAGGCGTTCGTTTACGGAATAGCGCTCGTCGAAGAGAATCTCCATAAGCGTTTGGTCGGAGTCGTACATTACGTCCAAAATATCTTTTTCGCTACCGTCCGCGTCGATCGTGAAGCCGTTGTCGGCGTACAGGCTGCCACGCAAAAATTCACCGGACAACCTGCCCCAACCGGTTGTCTTTTTGGAAGCAAGCCGATCTATTTCTTCCGGCGCGAATATGTTTGAATACTTCTCTGCAATAGCCTCTTTGCGCAAGGCTTTGTCATCGTGTATCGTGAGTATCCCGACTACGTCGTCGAGTTCTTTTGCGCATGTTTCCCTTTTATTGCCAAGGAACTCAAACGCGCGATATGTAGGCATGTCGCCTTTGAGCTCTTTGTCATAACCGGTGACGCGTACTTCATCGTATCCGTAATTCGTACGCAAAAATTTATCTATATTCTTTACTGTCGCCTTTTGCTTGAGATAAACGTTTTCAAACACATGCTTCTTTATCTCCACCGGCAACCGTTCGCCGTTTACCTTGAGCGCGTTGAGCTCGTTTATTGCCATGAACTTTTCAAACGTCAAAGAGTGTTTCGGAAGCGCTTTGGGGAGTTTGAGATAAGTGCATCCCACCGTCATGCGATCGATAAATTTGCGACTACTTGCCTTTTTGTCTATTTTGTCGTCGAAATTCCACGGCGTTATGCGCCCGACATCCTTGCGCACTGCCCAGTGTCTGTCCGCAACTTCGCTGCCGCCCCTTGTCTTTGACTTTTCGCTAATCGGTCCGACATAGTACGGAATGCGGAAAGTCAAAAGTGAAATTATTTTCTCGGATACCGTCATTCCGTCGGAAACGCCCTTCAAAAACTCGAATTTACCGGATTTTTTCGCAACGTCCAATATCTTTTCAAGTTCCGCCTTGTTCAGCTGATACGGAAGCGTGGAATTATTCTTAGAGACAATCCTCGGCATGTACTCTCCGTTTTCGATATCTTCCGCTATCGCGCCGATTCGAGCCTGCGCATCCGGCGCCGCAATCTTGCCGAGCTCTTTCTTTACGTAGGCGTAGAAATCTTTGGTCGCCGTGCATTTAGCCGCGGTTATTTTGTTCTTGCCGATTCTGCCTCCGCCTATGTACGCGACATAGTTGTTTTTTGTATTATCGTCAATCTTTTCAAACATATCGGCATACATTTTGGGCGTGCCGTATTTGCGTATGAGCGCTTTGAGTTCCGCAAGATCCTTCTTGTGCTTTTCGTACATAGCAACCATTGCGTCCGACAACGTCTTGTATCCCGAAAGCAGTTTTATCAACAAAAACCAATCGTATAACTTTTTCAGGGCTTCCACAACGTTGAAATCGTCGGGATCAAGACTCGCAGAGTATTCGCCGACCTTATCTTCATATGTGTCAAAAACTATATCTATCTTCGTCTCATTATCATAACTCTCCGTGCCAAACAAAGACGCACTGTTTACTTTGCCGGAGATCAACGAGTCCGTCAGGGCTTTGCCTTGTTTGCCGACGATGCCGAATATCTCATACAAACAAGCCTTTTGCCGTTTGGCTCCGCGAATAACGTAGCCTTTTGCGTCACGAGCGTTGCCGGTAAGCAACGGCTTTAATTCACCCAAACGGTTAATGCTTAGCTCGTCCAGCATATTCGCATAATTCCCTTCCTCTTCGGAAAATAGGTTTGCTTTGCGAATCTCTATGGCTTCATTGAGCTCCGTAACCGGCGCGAGCGGATCCAAACTCTCCGCATCGGCAACGTCGCCTTCCATGAGAAAGTGTCCGCGGTACTTGATTATATGGTGTACGGCAAGGTACAGTAGCCTTATATCGTCCGTGCCTTCCTCCATGAGAGCCTTACGCAAATGATATATGGTAGGGTACTTTTTGTAATATTGTTTATCGGTAAATCCTCTGTCGTTGAATAGAGACCAATCACCGCCAACGGTACGGTCTTCTTTCTTCAAATCGTTTTCGTCTAAACGCCGCAAAAAATTCGGATCTGTTTTTTCAATTTCTTCGGCAAAAAGCTCCTGCAAGAGATTTATGCGTTGATGCCTCCGCACGAGACGTCTTGCGCTCGTTCTATAACCTCTTCTTTCGGCGGCGGTTTGGGCTTCGTTAAAGTTGACAATGCCCAATGTGCGCTTGCCGTGCGTCTTGACGACGTTATATTCCTCATCCGTGACCGCATATCCGAGAGAATCCGTACCGATGTCCAAACCGATGTAATTTTTTGGGAATTTAATTTTTTCCATTGACATAAGCCTCCTCTTGTGATAATATTATTCATAGGATAACATCGTTCAAATAAGATTTATCTTAATCGTCGGATGTGCTCCGTCAGCTCGCAGATGCGAGCATTTTTTTGTCCTTAAACCAATATTCTCTCCATTCCGACAAAGCATTTTTGAATTAACGCCCTAATTATATCACATAAAAACGCCAAAGTCAATAGCGTGCTGTCCGCATAAAAGTACTTTTACAACTTTTTTGAAAAAAGTAAATCCTTTCCCCGCACGGGATCCGCTCTAAAAATTCATGATGATGACGCAAGGTTCGGCAAAACCGATGGAATCGGCGTAGCCTATTCCTCGTCAAACGTGATGGGTTCGGTGTCGGTTGCAGGCTCCGATTCGGTTATTTCTTCCGAATCGGCGGGAGCGTTCTCACTCAGATAACGAGTGTGCTCGATTGTATCGTTACCGGCAAGT
>CAVIFU010000029.1:0-19893 GCA_963642145.1 Ruminococcus bicirculans (ex Wegman et al. 2014) | reverse complement strand
CCCCCATACATATTATAATTTATCCTTTACCGCGCCACGAAGTGGCGTGTATATCTCCGTCGCGTTAGCGATGTATATCACCGCGTCCCATCGGGACGTGTATATCACCGCGCCCATCGGGCGTGCATATCACCGACGCCAACGGCGTTGTATTCTATCAAGCAATCCTTTACCGCGCCACGAAGTGGCGTGTATATCTCCGTCGCCGTAGGCGATGTATAACATAAAAGAGGCAAGCCGTCGGCTTGCCTCTTTCGATTAGTACATGTCGGGATTTTGCGGAGCAATCGGCGCCGGCGGTTCGGGAATATCGGCGACAAGGCTTTCCGTTGTCAATAGCGTAGAAGCCACGCTCGAAGCGTTTTGGAGCGCGGTACGCGTTACCTTTGTAGGATCGATGATGCCGGATTTGAGCATATCGCAGTACTCGTCGCGCAAAGCGTCATAGCCGTAGGAAGCGGACTTGTTGCGACGGATGTTGTTGATTATCACCCCGCCGTCCACACCGCAGTTGTCGGCAATTTGACGGATAGGAGCTTCCAAAGCCTTCACGACGATGTCCGCGCCCGTCTTGTAGTCGCCGGTAAGTTTGGCAGTAGCCTTCTTTACCTTGTCGATGACGCCGAGCAACGCAATACCGCCACCGGGGACAATGCCTTCTTCAACGGCAGCTCTTGTAGCCGCCAAAGCGTCTTCTATGCGCATCTTGCTTTCTTTCATTTCGATCTCGGTAGCCGCGCCGACGTTTATGACGGCAACGCCTCCCGCAAGCTTTGCAAGACGCTCATGAAGCTTCTCTTTGTCGTAGTCCGAAGTGGATTCCGCTATTTGTGCTTTAATGGTGTTTATGCGCGCGGAAATGGCAGTTTGGGAACCGTAACCGCCCACTATGGTAGTATTATCCTTGGTGGATTTGACAAGCTTTGCTCTGCCGAGTTGGGCTATCGTAGCGTCTTTGAGTTCCATTCCGAGGTCGCCGGAGATCACTTGTCCGCCGGTAAGGATAGCTATATCTTCGAGCATAGCCTTACGTCTGTCGCCGAATCCCGGAGCCTTGAGCGCGAGACAGCTGAATACGCCTTTGAGCTTATTGAGCACGAGAGTCGCGAGGGCTTCGCCTTCGATATCGTCGGCGATGATTACCAATTTGAGACCGTTCTTGAGAACTTGTTCCAGTAGGGGAAGGAGCTCTTGGAGATTGGAGATCTTCTTATCGGTGATAAGTATGACGGGGTCGTCTACGACGGCTTCCATCTTGTCGTTGGTTGCCATGTACGCGCTTGCGTAACCGCGATCGAATTGCATGCCTTCCACAAGGGTGAGCTCGGTAGACATGGATTTGCCTTCGTCAACGGTTATAACGCCGTCCTTGCCTACTTTTTCCATAGCGTCGGATATAAGTTTGCCGACGTTCTCGTCCCCTGCGGAGATAGAGGCAACGGAAGCGATTTCGCTCTTATCCTGTACGGGCTTGCTCAACTCTTTGAGTGCGTCCGTAGCGGCGTCGGTTGCGAGCGCTATACCCTTACGGAGTACCATGGGGTTGGCGCCGGCTGCGACGTTTTTCAAGCCTTCGCGGATGATTGCTTGGGCAAGAACGGCAGCGGTAGTGGTGCCGTCACCGGCAACGTCGTTGGTTTTGACGCTGACTTCCTTGATGAGTTGCGCGCCCATGTTTTCGAAGGGATCTTTGAGTTCGATTTCTTTGGCTATGGTCACGCCGTCGTTGGTGATGAGCGGCGAGCCGTATTTACGGTCCAAAACCACGTTGCGACCCTTGGGTCCCAAGGTGAGTTTAACGGTATTTGCCAATGTGTTTACGCCTGTTTCTAAGGCTTTACGGGCTTCTTCGCCGTATTTGAATTGTTTTGCCATATACAAGCCTCCTGTTATTTTTCAACTTTTGCGAGAATATCGCTTTGGCGGATGACGACGTAGTTTTCGCCGTCGATTTTGAATTCGGAGCCGGCGTACTTGCTGTAAAGCACGGTATCGCCCACGCTCACTACCATTTTGATTTCTTTACCGTCGATGATACCGCCTTCGCCGACGGCGATGATTTTAGCCATTTGCGGTTTTTCCTGAGCCGAACTCGGTAGCAGGATGCCGCAAGCGGTGGTTTCTTCCGCTTCTACGTGTTTAACTACTACTCTGTCGAATAGCGGAACAAGTTTCATATATGATGCCTCCTAAAGGATTATTTTTGGCACTCTTGTGGTAAGATTGCTAACGCTTGCATTATAGCATACGATATTCGCGATTGCAAGCGGTAGAGATATAAATTCGTGATTTTTTTTGTTGAAAAAAATCATCGGATGTGGTATGGTATATGATAATGAAATCGATTTCCGAACGGAGGTTACCATGAACAAATGGGATGAACGCTTTATGCAAATGACGAGGCTTGTATCCGAGTGGAGCAGTTGTTACAAGCCCAATCGTCAAGTCGGCGCGATTATCGTCAGAGATAAGCGCATATTGACCACGGGTTACAACGGAGCGCCGCAGGGCATTCCGAGTTGTAAGGAACGCGGAGAGTGCATCAGGGAGCAACGCGGCATACCTTCCGGCACCTGCCAAGAGATATGTTACGCCGTCCACGCCGAGCAAAACGCCATCATCCAAGCCGCCAAACTCGGCATATCGTTGCAGGGCGCAACGTTATATTGTACGCACCAACCGTGCAGTATATGCACGCGTATGATAATCAACGCCGGCATTTCGAGAGTGATATACGAGCAGGGTTACCCGGACGAGTTCAGTTTGCAACTGTTTAGGGAAAGCGGCGTTGAGATAATCAAATATTCCGATCTGTAAAATAATACAAACAAGCTCATATTAGGCATTCGGGGCGAATAGTCTGTTATATGGATTATTCGCCTTATTATTACGTATACGAGAAAGGGGAAGAGCCCAAAACTTCGGATACTGTCGCATGCGCACCGCATGCGGAGGGACGGAAACGCAGATTCGACGTTATGGGGGTAATAGCCGTACTTTTGATAATTTTACCCGTAATAGCCGCGCTTATCTTTTCGGATACCCTTACGGGAGGTAACGTCCGCGCCGCGTTCAAGGAGGTATTCGGCGGCGGAAAAAGCACTTTTTACTTGGTAGCGCGTGGCGCATACGATTCCGAGCGTGACGCCCGAGCGCACGCAACCGTTACTCGGCAAGCCGGCGGAGCCGGCTACATTTATTGCAAGGACGGTCAATATTTTGTTGTTTTAGCCACATATTTTAGCAAAAAAGAGGCAAAATCCGTCGCCGACAAAAACGACGGAACGATTATCGTCGAGCTTACGAGCACTGCGTCCAAGCGTTATTCGTCCACGGACAAAAAACTATGCAAGCAAGTTGTTGAGTACGCCGTGCAAGCCGCCGAAGAGCTTAGCGAGTGCGCCTCGGCTCTCGATTCGCGCGCGCTCGGAACGGCGGAAGCGTTTGCCGTTTGCGCCAAAATAAGGGACGAGGCATACGAGTACAAGAGTCGCATTTTGGATGAGCTTGTCGGCGCTGAACGCGAGGAAGCTCTTTCCGTCATCGAACCGCTGTTCGGCGGAACCGAAGCCGTAACCACGCTTTCGGACGAAGCTACTCTCGTCCCTGCAATGCGGTATGTGGTGTGTTCCGCGGTAGTCGCGCTGTGCGCGTTTTAGAATTAAAGGTATACTTACAGTAATTTAATAGTAAAATAATATTTAATACCCTTGTCGCGCGCGTGTTTTTTTAGTATTATAGACGTGCGCGATATATATACGCGCGTGTAAACCCGTACAACGGTTTTATCGGAGGTTTTCGATGCGTAGACTCACATCCGGAGTGACTAAATTCGGCTCATTGCTAATGGCTTTTGCCGTCATACTCGTGGCTTGCTTGGCAGGGGTAACGTTCCTCGGCAACATCTTTTCCTCGGGCGCGCCTTCTTTTGCCGAGGGTGCCGACGCGACGAACGAATCAAAGACGCAACTCAAATTCGGCAAAAACTTACTCAAAGCGGCAGACATAAATTCCGAGAATTACGATTATTCCGACGGTACGATTGCGCTTTCGGCGGATGATACGGTAGAGTTCAGACCGAGTATTGCCGATAAATCCACCGCGTATTACGCGTTTTCGGACTCGGATACATCCGTGACGATTACCGCGGGCGCCACGTTCTCGACGAGCGGCGCAACGAGCGATTTCAATGTAAAGTTGTACGTACTCTTTGTCCCTGCAGGTTCGGTTGACGAAAATTTAGAAGAAGAGCAAACCACAAGCGTTGCAGCAACCTCCGGCGCGTATAACGCAGAGCTTAACGTTTCAGAGACGATATCCGGAGCCTTTGGGATGTCAGAAGCATATATAGTGTTCCAAATCACCTCGACCGTAAACATATCCGTGTCTTCGTTGTACGTAACGCTGTCGTCCGAAACGTGCGAGCAAACGATTGACTCAAACGTCGGCGTTAACATGACGATATCGGGAACTAACCGCACAACCGTCGAAGTAAAGAATGTTTTTGAAGATGGCGCTCTCGACAACGTGTACGTCAAGACGGGCGACGTCATAACTTTTATCACAAGCGTTCAGGCAACGAAGTTGGACGATAAAGGTCAAACCGTTACCTCAACGATGGAGTACGGCAAATATTACAGCGCGTCAGTAGGTGCGTCGGGGAGTAGCTGTATAGACTGGAACAGCACCATGATTAACGTCGGCGGCAATCTTGTCAACAGGTCGTGTCTGACGCGCGCGGAAGGGCAAACGGATATAACATACTCGACAATATCCCAAAAGGTAGCGAGCGACAAAGGCATGATCTACTGCGGATACTCGGCGCAATTTGTCGTCACGTCCGCGTCTGCGAATGCGCGTTCTCTCCTGATTTATCCGCGGCTTGTAAGAGGTTATAACGACCTCGGCTCTTTGGAGTATTGGAATTCCGATTCCGACTCTTTCGAGTTGAAAGTAGATAACCAAAAACCGAATTCCCCCATACTTGACGAAACGCAAACGCTCGGCTTGGCGATTATCCAAAGCGAGTGGTACACCGCGAGCAACAACTTCACTCTCGACTACGAAAACGGCAGCGATACTTTCAGCGGCGCCGATGAGTTTGTCTATGCGTTTATCGTCGATACGAAATTTATGGGATTATCGGCTTCCGGGTACGATTTCACCCCGGGCAGCGAAAGCGTGACGTATACCTACAAAACTTCGAGCGGTTCCGTAAACGCAAAGAGACAGGAGCTCGGCGGATTTACGAAGAATATATCCGCGAGCAAAAAGAAGATAGAGTTCGAGGACGGCAGTTTCGGATTGATATTGTACGCCGTAGACGCCGCCGGCAACGTTTCTTCCCCCAAAGTATACTCACCCAACACCTCCGGGCAAACCGTCAAAGTAGACGCGTCCGTGCGTAACGTAGGCGCGCTGTTCCTGTATAACGGCTCGGAGATAAGCCCAAGCAAATCGAATGTGGATAAGTACAACAAGTACGCCTACACGAGCGTTTGCGTAGGACCCGACTATCACGACGAAAACGGCGTATTTACGAGCAAGACGGCGGACGAAGCAACCGACAACACCAACGCGGGACAGAGCGCGAATACGGGCTACATCGCCGTCAAGCGCGGTACATGGGTAACCGTCAGAATCATAATGACGGCAGCCAATTATAACGATTACGCCTTAGTCAGGTACTATGATTTGATCGGCGCGACAAAATCGAATCCTACGTACAAAACGGGTCGTGACGCGCGCATATACGACATAACGTTCCGCATGACGGACGCCGTTTGGGCTAACAGTGCATTCCCGATTAACGTCGTATTCAACAGGCGAGTGGACCTGGCTCTCAACGAGACGGACTACGTATATACCAACAAGTGGAGCATGGCGGAGGCTATAAATCTTTCGTTTACCGCATATTTTGCCAAGGGTGACGAGTCCGTCACCGTGCAACCCACCATCGGCGTGACGTACTACAAGACCTACACGTACAACATCTACGCAAACTATACCGAGACGGAAGGCGTCGCGACTCTTACCTCGGGCGGCATGATCGAAATAAATGGCAAGAAGTATTATTTCGACGATGACGAGGACATACGTCAATATATTACCGGCAAGACGTCCTACAAGACTTCGGATCTTACGGGCGATCACGAGTATCTTGCATACAAGACGGGCACATCCAAGGGCGCGTACACCGATCCCGAAACGGGCAAGAAGTATCAACTCTACGAAATGAGCGGTTATGACGTGATTTCCGCCCAAACCGGCGGCGTTACAGATGCCGGCACGCATTTTTACATTGCTAAGGTAGAGGCGTCGTCCAATTTGCCGTATTACGCCGAACGCCAAGGCACGTTCTATGTAGAAAAAGCCGATCCCGCCGTCTACGACATCCAACCGAGCGGCGCTTTGACCTACGGCGACGGCATGGATAAGCTTTCCTTTACGAGCAAGAGCCAAGACGGCGGTATTATCGCCGATTCCATCGCAATACAGGGCAAAACTTACCAAAAGGTATCTTCCGGCGTATACGGCGAGTTCGTCATAGAATCGCCGCTTTCCGGCACTGCGGAATACAAGTTGCCCAATGTATCTTCTGCGTACAAGATAGTCGTCAGGTTCAATCCGATAGACGTCACGTCATTTTCCGACGAGGTAATACAAGCGTACTACACTTCGTTTTTCAGTACGTTCTACGACGCCATTACCGATACATACGGCAACATCCTCGGCTATTCTCTCAAATCCGGCGGACAAAACGCCAATAACTACCAATCTCTCAAATATGACGTAACCATTGTCGTCAACCACAAATCCGTTACGGTTTCTCCGTTCGACGTAAATACATCCTATGACGGCACGCCCAAAGAAACAAGCTACATAGTGCTCAACACGCTGTCTTACGGCGAAGACGTGCCCATGATTATCGAGTACAAACCCATTACCGAGGGCGATTCTTCCTATACGACGGTCAAACCGGAAATTGCCGGCGTATACGACGTTCGTTTGATCGTAGATTCCTCCAAAGCGAACTACGTCAGCACGTACGCATACTCGAGACTTACCGTATCCAAGCGCGAACTTACGCTTGAAATAGAGGATTGCGACGAATACGAAAAGGGCTCGGGCAGTTTGATGGTAAACGGTGATTATTGCGAATATTCCGGCACGATGACATACTCTTACGGTACCGAGTCCACCGCGAGGTATTCCGCAAGCTACGTTGTAGAAGACAAAAACGTAGGCATCGAAGTAGCATATTCCTATTCGTTCTTGAAGCTCAAAGCGTACAACGGCGGCGAAACGCCCGTAAGCATAAGCGGTCAAACGTTCGGCGAGTCCGTGAGCTTTGTAACCTCTACATATCTCGACGCAGGCGAATATCTGATGCGCGTCAATGTCGAAAACGACAATAACGCAGGCACCGCATACGTTTACGTTGTCGTGTCGCAGGTAACTCTCAACGACAGCACCGGCTTGACGATAGCCACGCCTTCCGCAAACGCGAGTTATTACGCGGTATATCTAAGCGGCATTTCGTACGGCAGGATAGGGCACCTCGAATACGGACAAACGTTGGAAGAGGCGCGCGGCAGAGTGCTCGGCAACGGCGGCAGTGCAAAGTACGCTCCGCGCGGATCCGCACGCGAGTCGGTCTCCGGCAGATTCTATTTCGAGTCGGAAGACGTGTATTACGCCAGAGTCGGCGAGGAGGCGGAGAAGAATTCCGCAGGCGTGTCGATACTTCCCGTCCGTTATGACGAAAAGGGACAGATTCTCCCTTACGAACTGTACATGCTCTGGCAAGCCGGCAGTTATGACGATAACGGCGATTTCGTGCCGAACTACAATTTCAGAGGCGAGAGATTTAGCGTAAATATTTACGTAGTCAGAGCAAGAGCCGATTTCTCCGGGCTCAAACTTACCGAGATAAAGTACGGACAAAAGGTGTCCGAATCGACATTTGAAGGCGAAATAGTCAGTTACGGCAATGTGCTCGACAGCGCGAACTACACCATAAGCATAGCGGACGACTACAAGAATCTTGTCCCGAATTGCGGTGAAGAAACGCTTGTCATGTGCAACTTTACGCCGACGGCGGAGCTTGTGCGCAAATATTTGCCGGTAACGGACGTCCAAGTCCCCATTACCGTAGCCAAGAGGAAGATGGAGATAACCTTTGCAACGGAAACGATCAAAGGCGCCGAATTCAACGCGCAAGAGTCCGAAAGTTACGAAGGAGTCAGGTACGTATACGGAGACGCTTACGTCAATCCCGACATCGCCAAAACAGCCGTAGACGACCAAGGCAACGACCTCAAACACGATCTTTATGCCGAAGTCGTGCAGTTTACTTATTATACCCTTGCGCCCGATGGCTACGAGGGGGAAACAAAGGAATTCGGCGGACTTAAATACATCCTCTTAGACGGAGGCATGAACCAAGACACGCCCGTAGGCAGATACTTGGTTTATGCGGAAGTCGCCAACAAGAACGGCAACTACGAAGGCAGCAATTATTGCTCCTATTTCGTAACCAAAGCAACGCTTTACTATGCTCTGAACGGCGGCGTGCTCCCGCAAAAGAGCATACAATACGGCACGAATATTTCCGACGTCGATTTCGACGTTATCAACGTAATCAACACCAACAAGGGCTCCTACTCCAAGATATTTACGGGTAGACTGAGAGTGGCGGTCAAGGAAGGCGATGCGTATAGCTACAACAAGATTTTGGATGTAACGAAGAATACGGACAAGAATGTATACGTTTTGTTCGAACTTGCCGACTCCAAGTACGCCGAGAACTACGAGGCGAATTTCTATCCTTATATTAGTGAATACTACTTAGAGGTAACCAAGCGCGACATTTCCGAAACAATAGAATTCAATCATGAAGACGCCGTGACGTTTAACGGTAGCGGCGTTAACGTTTCCGATTGGATACGCATACCCGATCCCACGGACAGCGCCAAAGCGCTTACAAAGGTCGTTAACTACGTCGTGCCGGAGGGCAGTACCGGCGAAGTTGACAAAGCCGGATTGCCGTTCAAAGCAGGCACGTACACGGTAAAAGTCGAAGTCGATTCCGAAATCGCGCAATACAACGGTGGCAAAACGTTTGTTTTCACCATAGCCAAAGCGCCTCTTACCATAAATGAAGAAGAGGTTTCGTTTGCGTACAACACCGCAAGCGTTAACTATACCGTGCCGAGCGACGGGAAGTGGTCCGTCGATATCTCGGCGTATATGGGAAGCACGTTTACATACGACGTAACTTACTATTCCGACGCCCAATGCAGCCAACAATTGAGTGCCGCGCCGTCCGAAATAGGCTCATATTACGCGCACCTTGAATTGAAAGACGTCAATTTCGAGGCGGAAAAGGTTGTCAGAGTCAATATCACGCCCATAATCAAAGGGTATAGCGGATTGCGTCAGACCTACGCGCCGCCTACGGCTGACGAGCAAGATCGTATCCAAGCCGTTACGCCGATATTCGGCGACGTCGTTCGTCCCGAAGGCTCACAAGTCGTGCATCCGTTCGTAAATTACACCGTCAAGTACAAGGCTAAGACTGCGGATGAAACGGAATACACCGACACCCTGCCTGCCAATGCCGGCGAGTACGTCGCTTGCGTTACGTTTGACCAAAACGGCTACGACAAAGCGTTTGAAATCGACATGGTCATCGACAAGGCAAAATCCTTATTTGAACCCGCCACAAAGTACGAATATACGTACAACGCGCAGGCAATAACCTTCAAAATCACACTTCCGGAGGGCGTAACCGTAGCCGAATACACATATTTCAAGCTTGACGGCGATGTAGACGATATCGATACGCTAACGTTTGATTACGATCAATTTACCGCCGACGCGCCGGTTGACGCAGGCAAATACGTTGCGCACATAGTGCTTGTCGACGACAACTATTACGGCGAGGCAGACACTCTCATCGTCATAACCAAAGCCAAACTTACGGCAGAGAGGGCACCCGTAGCGGAGTCGTCCGTGCACTTTGGCGATACGAGTGACATGGTGACGTTCGTAGACGGCACGGGATCCGTCAAGGTCGAAGGCTCCGGAATATCCGTGGACGGCGAATGGAGCGTTGTAACGGACATCTCAACAAAATCCGCCGGCACGCAGAACGTTGACATCGTGTTTACCCCGGATGACGAGAACAATTACGAAACGGTAACTATCGAAAAATTCGAGTTGGTCATCGGCAAACGCGACATAAGCGAGTTTATCGTGTTCGAAGAAGAATTTGTCGAGAAAGACGGCATACTTGTCTATGAGCGCACATACACCACCAAGGCGATAAGCGTTCACGCCAAGATAAGCGATGAAGCGAAGATAGACGCGAAGTATCTGAGAGCCGTTTCCGTTACCGTCTACTACAATAACGTGAGTGCCGCGCCTTCCGCCGTCAACGCGAGCGGATACGTTCTCAAAGTCGTTGTTGACAGCAATAACTATGAGGGCACCTACGACAAGGGAGACCGTAAGTTGGTGATTATCAAGGCAACTCCTTCCGTCATTCCGCCGACGATTACTTCCATCGATAAGGGCAAGGCAATAAGCTACGATAATTACGCAGATTATATAGGTATAGACGGACAAGCTTATATCGAGAACGACGGCGATCGCATCATCGTCCAAGGCAGTTTCTACATTGTCGATAAGTACATAGACGTTCCTTTCGACAAGGCGAACGAGCAACCCATCGAAATAGGCTTTATACCCAAGGACACGGATTCGTTCAACGGTTTGCAAGTCGAGACGACCATCAACGTTATAGGTCAAGACCTCGAAATTACGGACGACAACATCGTCGTTACGGGTAGCGAGGTTTACGGCGCGCCGTTATCGAGCTTTACCATCGAGCTTAACTCTGAAAAAGCCGAACTCGGCACAATCGCATGGGCGCGTCCCGATGAGATTTTGCACGTAGGCGAGCTTGCGGAGTACGTATTTACGCCAAATGACGTCGATACCTACAACGTGTATCGCGGTTATACAAGCGTAAACATCGGCAAAGCCAAACTCGGCTATGACGAAGAGCATTCCACTGCCACGTTGTACTTGGGCGACGCGCCCGAGAACGCGATATTGTCGTTGGCGCTGACAAACTCCGACCACTCGGAAATCGCCGTTTCCGATTACACCGCAAAGATAGTAGGCGGACCGTCCGGCGTAGACATCACGGTGGCGGAGACCGATACGAACAAACTCGGAACCTACATCGGCAACGGCGGATCGTTCGAGTTCGAGATAACCTCATCCGATTATTACATAGAGGGTAGCGACAAAATTAAGCTCGATATCAAGATTTATCTTGTCAAGCTCATTACGGAATTCAACGTAGCCGTTCGCTCCAAGTATTATGACGGCACCGCCGTTACCATAGAGGACTTGCAAATATCCGCCGTCGGCACGCAGTACACCCTCGATGCCGACGATTACGAGATGTCGATTCTCTTAAACGGCAAGACCGTTTCGGAGATAAAAGAAACCGGCGTCTACACCGTAACAATTTCTATAAACGAGCACACCGCAGACGGCAGAAGACCGCACAGCGGCGCTTACACGTTCGAGTACGTCGTGCGCAAAACGGACATATCCGAAGATATCGGACTGGAAGACTTGGAGTACAGAGAGTCTGACGGAACGCAAGAAGCTTACGTCAGCTATGAATACGGTCAAGACGGAGCCGGCGCGGTAGCCACGTTCGGCGATTACGACGTAGACCTTGACAGCGTTGTATACGAGTACTACAACTACAACTCAAAAGACAAAACAAGAGGCGGTTTCTTGGGGAGCGTACCGCCCACGAATGCCGGAACATACGTAGTTCTTGTCAAAATAGCCTCGTCCGATCCGACATACGAGGGTAGCAAAGAGTTTATTTACGAGGTAGAGAAGTTGACCATAAGCGTCACGCTCGACCGCATAGACGTGACGTACGGAGATAAGTATTCCGTCAGTCCGATTATCAACGCCGTGGTAAGCTCGGGCGATATAACCGTAACGTACCACAGTTGGAGCGACGTAGACAAGAACGAGAGCGAACAGCCTCCTACGGACGCCGGTTCATACCGCGTAATCGTCAGAGTCGAAACAACCAACCTCGTAGGTTACGGCACCACGGATCTTACCATATCGCAAGCCGCACTCGAAGAGGAAGAAACTCCCACCGTAAGTTCGATCAAGTACGGCACGCCACTCAAAACGGCTAAGGTTACCGGCGGCAAATTCGTTACCGCCAACGGCACCGTCATCGGCGGCAGCTATGAGTTTGCAGATCCGGACAAGAAAGATTTGCGCGTCGGCGAACACACCGTAACGCTCGTATTCAAGCCTACCAACGCCAACTACCAAAACACGAATTGTCAGGTAGTCGTGAAGATCGAGAAGGCAGAGATGGAAATAAATTTCGGATCGCTTGAGAAGTATTACACCGGAGCTCTTCTCAATCCCGACGTTATCACCGAAGTAAATGTCAACTTCAGCTATCGCACCGAAGACGGCAAGAATACGGAAGCAAGGAATGCCGGAGTTTACGTCGTTACCGCAACGATTGACGACGTCAACTATAGCGGCACGGCAACGGCGAAATTCACCATCAAAAAGGCAATTGCCGTTTCATACAAAGCGCCCATTCCGTCCCCCGTAACGTACGGCAACGTACTTTCGACAGGCTACTTACAGGGCGGCAACGTATACTACACCGAGGGTGGCGCCGCCCTCACAGGCACGTTCTCGTACTTCAACAGCGACAGAGTACTCGGATCCGTCGGCACCTACAAAGACGTTGACGTGGTATTCACTCCGTACGATACCGATAATTACGAGTTGCTGTACATCAAAGTAGACGTAACGGTTTCCCCGGCGCTTGCCACCATAACGGTAGCTCCGTGCGAGTTTACGTACGGACAAACGATCACATCCCCGAACTTTACCACATCTCCTACGGGACTTTCCTTGGATAACGCCGATTACGACAACGATATGAAGGGCAAAACTCCGGATGCCGGTACGTATTCCTTCAAAGTGCAAATAGCGGCAGGCTCCGACTATTACGGCGAACTTACTTACCAAGTCGTAATTTACAAAAAGACGGTGAACGTTGCCTACTACAACAGCACCGGCGATTCCGTGGTAACTCGTTACGACGCGCATTACGGCTCGTCGATACCCGCAAAAGCGCACATTGTAGAGACGGATTTCGTCGGTAGCGACAGCGCGTTTGCCGCCGAAATAGAAAAGGGCATATCTTACCGTTACTATTCGGTTAAGGACGGAGTCGACAAGACTCAGATGACGCCTCCCACGGCAGTGGACGAAGACGGATACATGGTTTACGTCGTACTTCAAAACACGAATTACACGGTAGACCGAGAGAAGAGCACCGTGCCTTACAACATCCAAAAGGCGACTGTACGCAAGGTTTCCATAGACGCAGATTCGCTTTCGAGCCAAGTTTACGGTTCGGTTGTCGAGCCTACGGTGTTAACGGATCCTATTGGCGTAGGGTATAAGTTGGAGTTCCCGGGATACGGCAGCATAATGCCTACCAATGCCGGCACATACAACATCAAGGTTATCATCGATGACGCTAACTATCAGGGCGCGGACACCAACTCTACGTTTACCATCAATCCCAAGGAAATCAGCGTGGAGAACTTGGTAGCGTCCGACAAAGCCGCCGACGGACTCAGCGCGATAGAAGTAACCGGAGATCTCAAAGGCGTAATGATCGGGGACGAAGTGTACATTAAGTTCACCGCCACAACCGAGGGCAACCAATCGGGAGTAGGCACGTATCCCGTGGTAATTACGTCATGGGTACTCAGCGGATTGCACGCCAAGAACTACAAGTTGCGTGATCCCATCTACAAACTGTCCGCCACAATCACCACCAAAGTGGTATACGCGAAGGGCGCCACGGCGTACATATCCAGTAATGAAGGCTTTGGCGACAACGTCACCGTTGAGGCGGGAGAGGTATACGATACCGTCAACCAAACCAACTTCTTTACGGCTCTTGTCGGACAAAAAGCCACCGTGCAATCGATAACGGTCAAGGATTGCGGATTGAATACCGTATTGTCCAATAAGATCAAGTTCTATGTCCAAATACCCGAGAAGTACCGCAATTCCGCGACTTTGGAAGTTAAGGGCAGAGGCGGATTCGAAGGCGTCACGTTCGAGCGTGAAGGCGATTACGTATCGTTCTACGCCGACAGTTCGGGCGAAGTGCTGTTCTATGTCAACGATTTCCCGTATTGGGTAATAGTAGTTGCCGCGGCAGTACTGATATTGGTAATAGGAGCCATACTATTGATATGCGTCAGCCCCATCAAGAGACGTAAGCGCATACCGCAGAACGTCCGCAAGACATACGACATGCGCAGGAAGTACAAGGGCGTTGACATACAATACGAGCGCAAAGTCATTGCCAAGAGAGAGGAACAAAAACGCAGATGGAAGTATTGAGGAAGTCACGCAAGGTCGCGAGCATAGCGATTCTTGCGTGCGCGATCTTAATTATACTGTTCGGCGCGCTTTACTCTGTGGGGAGCGTGTCGGCATATGCGGATAACGCGGACGATATCGGCAAGGATACCGCCACGATACTTTTTGCAGACGTCACAGTAAGAGAAAACGGGTTGTCCTATTCGAGCTCAGCCAACGGCGTGACCGTGCAAGTTAAATTCCCGAGCGGAGCATATGAGATATCCGTTGCGTACGAGGTAGAGTTTTCGGAGTCCGTCTATCCGATAGGCGGAGCGCCTCAAAGTAAAGATGAGGAAGCGTCCTATACGCTAATTACCGAGGACTATACCGCCCCGGAAGAAGCGCCTACGGACGGCGTGGCTGTCCCGGGCTGGGTAAAACTCAACATCGGTTGGGCAAGACTTGCGAGCGGCTGGACCAAACCCGCAACGCTTGTCAGCGGCTACACCGCTACAAACGTTACCGTCAACATGAACGGCATAATGTACGTCAAATGCGCCTTCAACGCACGCGACGGAGAGGGGAACGTAGTCAAACAATACATCTACGGCAAACAAGAAATCAATATTATCGACGTGCTTGCGCCCGAGCGTAGTTCGGTAACCCAGAGCCGTATCCCGGACGGAGCCACTTACCGCAACGAGATTAAGGCTACTTTTGCAGACGTCGCGCAAACGGGATCCATTCCGAGCGCGAGAAGCGGACTACTGGCAATAGCCGTATATTATTCTCCGGTTGCGCTTACGGAATTGGAGGAAGAAGACGTCAAGGAGCTCTCAATCATCAAGGAATGGCACACGGAGCTCACAAGCGCGGTTATTCAATCTCAAACGATAGGTTTTACCGTATATGAGGATGGTAGATCCGACGGATATTACTATGCCCTGCTTACCGATAGGGTCGGCAACGTCGGCATTTACGATTTTTTCGGTGGCAAGTATACGGCAAAGGACGATAGCCGCTATGTGGTATATTCCACTTCCGGCGGAGTCAAAACGCCCATCAACGTGCTGTCAAACCTAAACGCTTGCGCGCTTAAATTGGAAGAGTACAAAACCAAAGTCACCGAGTCCGTGTACAACTCGACGTATTACGCATATTCGGAGCTTGTATGGGCGTTCAACGATGGGGAATATGAGGACGAAGAGGAGCATATTACCGCCGTCAGCAAGCGTTATTGGGCGTTTTTCCAAGAAACTTACCCCAAATTCCTTAACGCCGCGGAGGGCGCCAAATACGATTTCGAGGTTAAAAACTCGGATTTGTTGTTCGGCAAACTCAGGATAACCAATTTTGAAGGATCCGTGTCGAACGCGCTCGGCGGACAAACAGTACTTGCCGAGGTCAACGTTGCGAGATATGATTTCCATGAAGTCGCGTCCGAGATCACCGAGCTTGCAGGCATGGGCAAAAAGGGCAAAGTTTTCAAACTTAACTACAAGCTGACGGTCGACGGAAGTTCTGCCTACGTTGCGAGCGAACCGCTCATATTCGAGCTTGGCGGCGACGTAGCCACGTTTATCGATACGTCTAAGTTCGCGCTTGTCGCGTATACGACGGCTGCGGGCTACACACTCAAAGAGTACGATTACGGCAGCAATTGGATAAGATTTTCTACGGTATACAACCAAATCGACATATACATCGTTGTTCCCGAAGAAAGCTTACCGGCAAATTATGACGTAGGCGGCGATGAACTTTCACCGGGAGCCATAGCCGGTATCGTTATAGGAAGCGTCGCGGGCGCCTGCCTTATCGGAGTCGGCGTGTACTTTATCTTGCGCAAGAAAGGTATCGTAGGCAAAAAAGGAAAAGTTGCGAACGATACCCAAAACGCCTTGGATAACGCGCAAAGTGCCGATAACTCGCAAAAACCTACAAAACCATCCAAAAATAAAAGTAAAAAGAGAAAGAAGCATGAGAAGTAAACATTCGTGTTTGTACAAAACGCTGGAATACCTGTTTGTATTGGAAAGAGGCAAAAGATTTTGGACGCTGTTTCTGCTGTCTTTGCCCACGGGATTTTTGGTATCGTCCGCAATGCCGGAGCAAGCCTTTTACAAGTATTTTTCAAACTACGTCACCGGCAACATCGGATATTGGAATACGTGGAATTATAACGGCGCCTTGGATTACCGCATAACGCATATTGCAGGCGTGCTTGCGTTTATGGTATATCTGTTTGTCGGCGCCATAATGTATACCGTGGTATCGCGCTCGTTGCGCGTGGGCGTGTTCAGAGTCTCTAACCCTATAAGCGAGTGTAACGAGAGTTTCTTCCCCACGTTGTACAGCGCCGTATTCTACTTGATAATTCTTGTGCTCGTCAAAGCCGTCAATACCGCGCTGACTACATTTTTCCTACACGTCGGCAACGCGGGACTGTCCTTGGGACTTACGGTAACCGCGTTGATATTGATGTACGTTTGGGTATCCTACGTAATGACAATAGGCACCCTACACGTACCGTTTATGGTATTTAACGGACTCAATCCGTTTAGGGCGTTTGTGATGAGTGCCGGTAGAATCAGCGGCAAAACCGCCATCAAAACGTTTCCGCAGATATTTTTGCCCGTCCTGCTGACCGTTGCCGTCGGCACGTGCGCCGGGATAGCGCAAAGCAGGCTTATTTCGGCAATCGTAGGCGCTGTGGCGTACGCCATGCTTATTACATATTTGACGGCGTACTCGTTTGTTTCTTATTATGAAGTCAATGATATGAAGAGGGAAGATTACACGAGGGAATACTATTATAGACACGGGAGAGATTGATATGTTACTTAGACATTCCCTTAACGTAATGCTTTCTAACTACAAGCTTGCCATCAAAGTCTTTTTTATTTCGGCGATACTGAGCTTAATCGTCATAGCCATATTTACGGCTATATTCAATCCGATTTTGCAGGCGGTAGGCGCCGACGCCGATTTTTCCGAGGAACTTTCGGGAGCTACGGATCGCCTTATCCACGGTGACGTAAGCATTTTGGATGACCTGTTCCATCGTGTGGAGTACGTGCTCGGCAGTACCGACATCAACGTCGCGGGAGCGTTGGCAGGCTCGATAGTCATGGCGTTTATACTCAAAGTGCTGTTTGCCTTTATGAGCGTCGGCGCGGGATACGTCATGTACAACAAAATGTCCACCGGATGCGAAAACGGCTATTTGAACGCTATAGTTGCCACTTTCGGCAAAGCCGTTCCGTACGCGCTCATAGACGGAATAGTCACCGTTCCCGTCGATTTAGGCATGGCTACCGGGGCATATTTCCTTGCCAAAGAGATGTTTGCCGCCATGGGACTTGCCGGCGCAATGATCGCAATATTCATATTTTTACTTGCGATAACGGCGCGTATATCAATTATCGGTCAAATTTTACCCGTAATGCTTACGGATAACGTCGGCTTTTTCAAAGCCTTTTCCAAGGGCGTCAAGCGCGGAGCCAAAGCCTTCAAACACATATATCCCGCACTGCTCGTTCTCGTGATGTGCATTTTCGGCATAATTTCCGCAACACTCGTTCCCACCCTCGGCATAATACCCATTGCCAGCCTTCCCGTAATGCTTGTCGCATACGACGCCGTCAACCTTATAGCCTCTTTCCGCATGGATGGCAAGAAGTATCATATAGACGAACGCGTTCTCGAACCCACTATAGAATGATATAGTAGTCTCTTAAACTCACGAACCGCGTATAGCGCACAAAAATACATCGCTATCGCGACGGTGATATACACGCTGTCGCGCGGTGATATACGCAACCGCAAGGTTGCGTATATCACCGCCGTGCTAACGGCGTATATCACCGTCGCCGCAGGCGATGCATATCATCGCTTGCGTATATCCCCGTTACCGCTGCGCATGTAAACAGAACGTTGCATATAACGGAACGGCTACTATGCCGTTTTCCGCGCCGAATTTTTTTGTCGAAATGCGGATAGAATAGGAGGGAGAGTATTTTTCTACGTACGATTTAAGGCTTCTTGCTTTTACGTTGTCTGAGGATTTAACTTCCACCGGGATAGCGGAATCGTTTTGGCGAATGACAAAATCGAGTTCGGCTTTTCCGTCGGACTCCCAGTAATGCAATCTATAGCCTTGCGCGACGAGTTGTTCCGCGACATAGTTTTCCGCGAGAATACCTCTTGCTTTGTCCGAAATCGGGCTGTTGACGAGTATGTCTCGGGGAAGTATCCCGGACTTAAAGCAAAGCAATCCGACGTCGGAATAGTAAATTTTGAAGGAGTCCATTTGCTCGTAAACATTCAACGGAAGTTTTCCTTCGGTAATTTTGATGTTTTCGAGGACAACGCCGGAAGCCTTTAACCATTGCAGCGAGAGCTCATAATCTTTTGAGCGTGCGTTACTTTTAATTACGGCGTATTGAAATTTGGTATTTTCTTTTGCAAGTTGCGAGGGAAGCGTGTTGAAAATTGCGATACTTCTTATGGTTTCGTTCGGAGTGGCATATTTAGTCATATCCGCAATATAAGAGTCGGCAATATCCGCTTGTACGGAACGAACGGAGTCCAAGTTCTCGGTTTCGATGTAAGTTTTCACTACCGCCGGGTAACCGCCGATGACGAGATATTTTCGATAAAGATCGAGTGCAAGATTGTGGTAAACGTCCGATAGAGGTGCAAACGACTCGTACGACTTGCGGATTTTTCCGATAAGCGTGTCATTGCCCGTTGCAAGCAAAAATTCTTCAAAGGTAAGGGGATACATTGTCATGATATCCACTTTACCTACCGGGAAAGAGAATTTACCGCGATTTATGGCAAGCCCCAAAAGACTGCCGGCTGCGATTATATGATACTCGGGCGCTTCTTCGGCAAAGTATTTTAGAGAAGTCAGAGCTTGTTCGCATGCCTGAATCTCGTCGAATATAACAAGCGTTTTATGCGGTAGAATCGTTTGTTTTGCGTAAGCGGAAATCTCCTCGATTATACGTTTGGGATTAAGATCCGGCGCAAAAATCCCGTTAAGCGTTTCGATATTACCCTCGAAATGCAGGTAAACGACATTTTCATAGTAATTTTTGCCAAAATCCAACATAGCATATGTTTTTCCCACTTGCCTTGCGCCTTTGAGCAAAAGCGGTTTGCGAGAGGGCGAATTTTTCCAGTCAATGAGTTTATCCGTAATAAGACGTTTCATTTTATACTCCTTGTTATCTAATAATATTATACACAAAAACATCCCCAAGTCAACCCGTTTACACAATTATGTTCCTAAAAGTGTATCCATACAACACTTTTATGTTCCTAAAAGTGTGTTTACACAACACTTTTCCGAACATATACTTTTTTCGTTTCTATCTAACTTTAAGATATTGATTTACTTTTGTTCAAGCGGTCCCCACC
>CAVIFU010000028.1:0-20649 GCA_963642145.1 Ruminococcus bicirculans (ex Wegman et al. 2014) | reverse complement strand
GAAATAGAGTACGCAGATGAGATGACGTTAAGTCGCGCTCTTGCCGACCGGAAACTTATATAAAGCCGCGTATAGTTAAATATGCGCGGTGATATGCATCGCCGTTGGCGATGTATATTTCTGCTCTAAAGGTCATGCGTATACTTCTCGGGGATTGGGACAAACTTAGGTAAAGGAGAAGTTTTATGTTGATTTCTATTATTGTTCTCGGAATACTTGCGCTGATGGTCGTCGTCGGGCTCGGTAAACCCGTGCTAAAAGACTTCAAGGTTAATTGGATCGTTGCGCTCGTGTTTATCGCGCTTGTTATCGGGCTTAACTTTATACCCGTGATAGATTTGGGGGAATTTAACTTTAATGTGGGAACGGCTGTTTTCTATGTCGTGATGTTCGTGGCGTTGTTTATCGGCGGCAAGTTCTCTTCCGAAATGATCGCCTTTGCCATGAGTTTGGTGTTCGGCGGTATTCTGTACGGCGCGACAAGGCTGTCGCTACTCACCGGCAACGAGTTCTTCGGCACTACCAACTGGGTGTACGCTTTGGTCCTCGGCATACTCTCTTACGCCGTTTCTCGCAACGGAAAATACTCCGTGCTGATAAGTGCCAACGCCATGCTCCTATCAAACTTGTTGGTGCAAATAGGTTCGCCTATCAGCCTCGGATACAATTTCGGCTGGACGACCCTCGCTACCGGCATAGCGTTTACCCTGCATGCGGTGATGGCACTAATAATAACGCTTGTGCAAAAGAAAAACAAATCCCGCGTCGTAAAGAATTTCGAAGCGGGTAGATTGAAGGACTAATTATTAAATCCTGCAATTTTGATTGCCAAACTGCCTGCATCGGTATCCGATACGGGCGGTTTCTTTTTGAGTGCAAATCCGTGCTCGACGTAGTTTTTAAGCGCGTGAGCAAGCTTTTCTTTCGACTCGGCGTCTACCGTATACGGGCGTAAATATGTTGCGTTTCGCTTACAAACGGCATCTATTGTGTTAAGCAAAAACACCGTCTTGCCAAGCCGTAATCCGACTTCGGTAAGGTACGCTTGCGGAGTAACTATCAGCGCGTCGGCGTTAGCCATGAGAAGAGGCAAACTCGTGCCCTCGTTGAACGTGTACAGTTTGCGCTCTACCGAAAGGGTGAACGCCTCTCTGTTTTCGCCGGCATAGACAAGCGTATTTATTCCGCGCGCCTCGCTAAGGGCTTCAATGGTACCTCTTATTTCCTCTTCGCCGCCGTCGGCTATGTAGAGCGCGGTCGGGTTGCCGTTATCCAAATGCACCCTGTCCGAAATTTCCGATTTGCGCGCGCTAAGGTATTTGCGTTCGACGGGTATGTCCGCAAGATAAATCTTGCTGCCCTGTATGCCGTAGGCTATGAGGACGTTTTTGATGTTTTCCGTACAAGCGATGTAGGCGTCAACGTACGGATTTATGAGACGTTTATTTAAGACGTAGTCGTCGACAAGCGATATTATCTTGTAACCGGCATAAGTAAAGCCGCGCGTGCCGACCGCCTCATCGACGGCACCGTACCCTATTGTGATTATCAGATCGGGCTTGAATTTCTCCGTTATCCGATACATCGCGCGATACGCCGTCACGTTCGGGCGGAAGCCGTCGCTCGAACGAGAAACGTTGTCGGCAAAACGCGAATATATCTTCTCGGCAATCTCCTCACGATTCTTGGCAAAATTCATCTTGACGTTGAATACTTTCTCCGCAAAATCGCCTATGGCGCGCGAACGAAGCTCCATTTCGTCCATGATCAGGACGGCAGAGTCCGAAAGTTTTGCCAGAATCTGCTCTTTGAGTGCCGTAGCCATGCCGACACCGTATTCATTTGTAAAGATGATTATAGTTTTGCCCATACTACGCGATGACAACGGGAACAATTAGCGGACAACGCTTGATCCTGTTGTAGAATATTTTGCTTAACGTTTTTCGAACGAGTTTGTCTATTTCTTCCGACGTGAGTTCCGAAAAATCTCCGCCTGAAATTTTGTACTGTATGGCGTCTTTGAGCTCATCCGTAAGTTTATCGGAAAGAACAGTGCCCTTTGCCAAAATGTCTACGGTTCCGCCGTTTTCTTGCGACAGGTTCAGCACCGGAATAACTATACCCTCGGACGCGATTTTGCGCCTGTCAAAAACATATTCGGGTCCCGTCTCCGTCTCTCCGACAAGCATGATACTGCCGGACTTGACGTTTTCCAACCTCTTCAAACCCTTTTTGCTTACGTCGATGCAAAAGCCGAGTTCGGGTATCAACATGTTCGCTCTCGGGATACCCAAACTCTCGGCAAGGTCAATATGCTTTTTGAGATGACGATACTCGCCGTGGACGGGTATAAAGTACTTAGGGCGTATAAGCGCAATCATCATTTTGAGTTCCTCTTGACATGCGTGCCCGGAAGTATGAATCTCGTAGAGTCTTTCGTAAATGACGTTGGCTCCGTGCTTGCATAAATTGTTGATTACCTTGTAAATGCTGCGCTCGTTGCCGGGTATGGGGGAAGCAGACAGGATAACGGTATCGGTTTCCCCTATCGTTACCTTTTTGAAGTCGTCGTTACTCATCCTTGTAAGCACGCTGTCCGGTTCACCTTGTGTACCGGTGGCTATGATACATACTTTGTCATACGGGATTTTGTTGATTTTGGCAAGCTCGACGACGGTATCCGCGGGGTAGTGAAGAGCTTGGAGCTTGGACGCAATTTCCGCCATGGCTTCCATACTTCTACCGCTGAAAGCAACCCTTCTGCCGTACTTGATGGCAACGTTGATTATTTGTTGTACGCGATGGATGTTTGAAGCAAATGTGGCTATAATTATGCGATTATTGCGATTATCATTGAATAAATTGTCCAAACTTTTGCCGACAGCCGATTCGCTCATGGTATATCCCGGGCGTTCAACGTTGGTGCTGTCTTGTAGTAACAAAAGCACTCCTTTTTTGCCGATTTCAGCAATGCGCGTAAGGTCTATGTGTCTGCCGTCTATCGGAGTATGGTCTATTTTGAAGTCGCCGGTAAAGAATATCACGCCCTTGGGAGTGTCTATGCTGAGCGCGTACGCTCCCGCAATGGAGTGCGTTACCGCCACGAATTCCACTTTGAAGGCGCCGACTTCCACTACGGTGCCGTCCTCGACGACTCTGCCGTCCGCCTCCTTGAAATTATTGCGGCGAAGCTTGTTTTCCAAGAACGCGATGGATATCTCCGATCCGTATACGGGCACGGGAATATCTCGCAAAAACACCGGCAAACCGCCCAAATGGTCTTCGTGTCCGTGCGTCAAAAATACCGCTTTGACCTTGTCTTTGTTCTCCGTGAGATAACTGTAATCGGGTACGATGTAATCTATGCCCGGGTTTATTTCATTATCCGGGAAAGCCATGCCGGCGTCTATAACTATTATAGTGTCATCATATTCCAAAACCGTCATGTTTTTGCCGATTTCGCCGACGCCACCAAGGAACATTAGCTTTAATTGTTGCTGTTTTTTGCGTTTCGTCAAAATTATTCTCCGTTAAATTTATTTTTCCCTCATCATTATTATACACGCATTATTCTCGCTCCGCAATATATCTGTATAATAAACTTAAATTAACCACAACTCGACATAAGACGCGTAGTCCGATGTCGGAGAATATACGCGTCGCGGTGATAAGCTTAGAAAAAAATCAAAACTGAATTCTAACGGTAACTCTCGAAACGCCTTGCGGAAATTAGCTATACTACCTTAGTCGCAATCCGGATTTCTATTGTATTTTTTGTTGAAGTCATCATAGAATTTATAGGCTCTATCCCAAACATTCGGATCGTATTCGGCGCGCACGACTTCGATCTCGTTACACGCAAAAATAAGAATGTTTTCTATAAAAACGACATTGTCCTCAGGACAACTAATGCAATATACCATATCGTTTCCAACCATGAAACTTTCGTACTTATCGTTAAAGGTATCCCTATCTATCAACACATATGAGCTTATGGGTCTTTTGGGATTAAAAGTGTACATTAAATCATACTCGGGATCGTAATCTGCGGGTCGATACGTGTCGATATCGGTAGTTCTGAGCCAGGTTACTCCGTGAAAGCGCATTTCAATCACATTGGGTCCGCGCTTTCCCTCCCGATAGTCATTGAAGAAAGTAACAGATAAAATGTCACCTTCCCATCTTGCGCCGTAACCATAGGCGTCATTGACATCATATTCAAACTTATATCCTTTTTTAAGCATCTTTTTTGTCTCCTTGTATGTGGTGTGCGGGATCTTTGCGGTGCGTCAATTTGCCATATTTGTTATAGAATACGGTTTTCCCGCGAAAACCATTATCTACCACTTTTCCAAACCTCGAATTTACGTAAGGTTTGCCCCAATAATCATACCAATGGTAGTGATGTGGGTCTCCGTGCCAATCGCTTACCACCGTTTGACCGGTACTTTTGCGTTGTATTACACGGCTACCGTTTTGCTTACTTTTGACGAGCGCCCACCCCTTTTTCATAAGGCGATTGTCGTTCTCCGGCAAATACGATCCCGAGTATATCTTGTAGCGATGACTCCATCTATTGTACTGCATCTGTCTTGCGTCCTGCGGACGGGACAGCTTTTCTATTGCTGTCTTTGGCGGATTTTTTACTTCCACACAATGCTTCGGTTTTTTCGTGATTACGAATATTATTCTGTCAATAATACCCATGTGTTTTCCTCATTAAAATTAATAATTTTTGAGTTGTCTTTTGTCTTCTCGCTTTGCCTCAATCGTAATCCGGATTTCTATTGTATTTTTTGTTAAAGTCGTCATAGAATTTATCGGCTCTATCCCAAACATTCGGATCGTATTCGGCGCGCACGACTTCGATCTCGTTGCACGCAAAAATAAGGATATTATCTATAAAAACGACATTGTCCTCGGGGCAAGTGATACAATATACCATATCGTCTCCCACCATGAACTCCTCATACCTATCGTTAAAGGTATCCCTGTCTATCAACACGTATGAGCTTATAGGTCTTTTGGGATTAAAAGTGTGCATGGGGTCATACTCGGGATCGTAATCTACGGGGCGATACGTGTCGACATCGGTAGTTCTGAGCCAGTTTACTCCGTGAAAGCGCATTTCAATCACGTTGGGACCGTACTGCCCGTCCCGATAATCCTTGAAGAAAGTAACCGACAAAATGTCGCCTTCCCATCTTGCGCCGTAACCATAGGCGTCATTGACATCATATTCAAACTTATATCCTTTTTTAAGCATCTTTTTTGTCTCCTTGTATGTGGTGTGCGGGATCTTTGCGGTGCGTCAATTTGCCATATTTGTTATAGAATACGGTTTTCCCGCGAAAACCATTATCTACCACTTTTCCAAACCTCGAATTTACGTAAGGTTTGCCCCAATAATCATACCAATGGTAGTGATGTGGGTCTCCGTGCCAATCGCTTACCACCGTTTGACCGGTACTTTTGCGTTGTATTACACGGCTACCGTTTTGCTTACTTTTGACGAGCGCCCACCCCTTTTTCATAAGGCGATTGTCGTTCTCCGGCAAATACGATCCCGAGTATATCTTGTAGCGATGACTCCACCTATTGTACTGCATCTGTCTTGCGCCCTGCGGACGGGACAGCTTTTCTATTGCCGTCTTTGGCGGATTTTTTACCTCAACGTAATGCTTCGGTTTTTTCGTAATTGCGAATACTATTTTATCAATAATTTTCTTTAGCATATTTGCTCCTTATATCATATATTGTCAATATTCTTGACGCTACCATTATAACATTAAAAATTAACCTTGAAAATAGCAAAGTTTTTCATTGACTCACTATACAATTTTTATCATAATCACTCAAATTTACGAAATTTTTGAGATTTGTATTGACAATTTATAATACAACTTGTATAGTAATTACATGAACAATATCAGACTTACTTTTAATTCATCGACAAATATTTCGCTGCCGTTAGGGGTATATTATGTCTTGCAAGACGACGCTTTAGCCTTCGGTTTTATCAAAAACAACAAACCGAACATCAACGGATTCCTAAACGAATTGATTCCGTCGCTATCAAATTATCAAGAGGATCTGCATAAAAGACTCTTGGAATACAATGACGGAGATGAGGAACTCGCAAGAATCTGCGCCGGAAGTATTCATAACGTCTACTTGAAGCCTTTTGCTTTTGTCGATTACGATCGCAAAAACGTTCCTTTCCGTATAAACAAAGATAAATACGACGTTTTTATTACCATACACGATGAAAGACTTCGTTTCTACGATACGGATTTTTCAAACTACATTCGTACCCTTTTGTCTGAATATGCTTTGAAAAAGTTTGACCAAAGGGAGTATCTGTATGCTTTCGAGATGACAAATCAAATCAAAGACGCAATCATAAACCAAAATGTATGTATATTCTACTTAGACCAAGAAGTTCGCGTTTTTGCGCCCTTCTACCTCGATATAGATCGTTTCGAAAACTATGTCTACGTCTTAGGGAGCAATAAGAGCGGTCAGCCCGAGGTGATACGCCTAACGGATATTAAAAAAGTATCTGTCCTCGAAGAGCAAATGGATGTAACGGAAGAAATGTTCAATATGGCTTACTGCCTGTTCCGCAAAATTTGTATGGCGAAGCGCGCCGAAAAGACAGGCGAAAACCAAGGCTAAAAATTCGTAGGGACAAAAAATGATTTTTCTCCGCAAAGAATCGTTACGGGTAACGTCCGAGATCCCGAATTTCCCGATTCCGAAACCGTCGACAAAGAAAAAACGCTAGATTGTCACGTCATTTAGTGGATTTTGGGTATAGACTTAAATCGAGTTGCGTTGTATAATATAAGTAATAAGTTCAAAGGAGTATATATGAAAGTTTTTAATTTTTCAGCAGGGCCAGGTATGTTGCCCGAAGATGTAAAGCTATCGGTACAAAAAAATCTACTTGACTATGAAGGTTCGGGTATGTCGGTTATGGAAATGAGCCACCGCTCCAAGTGGTACGACGCCATACATAACGAGGCGTTGGCTTCCTTACGCGAATTGATGAATATCGGCGATGACTACGACGTTTTGTTTGTGCAAGGCGGTGCCAGCCAACAGTTCGACGCAGTTCCCCTCAACTTGTTGGTCAAAGGCAAAGCCGACTACATCGTGACCGGTAACTTCGCCGGCAAAGCCCAAGAAAGCGCGCAAAAATACGGTGATATTCGCATCGCCGCAAGCTCGAAAGATAAAAACTTTACCTATATCCCGGAAAACGTTACTTTCCGCGATGATATAGACTACGTGCACATCACCCAAAACAATACCATTTTCGGCACGAGATACACCGAACGCACTTTGCCTACTCCTTCCGTTCCCCTCGTATCCGATATGTCGAGCATGATCCTTAGCGAAGAAGTGGACGTAAACAAGTACGGTCTCATCTATGCCGGCGCGCAAAAGAATATCGCTCCCGCAGGCGTTACGATCGTTATCGTGCGCAAAGACTTGGTCGGTCACCAAATGCCGATCTGCCCCAAAATGCTCTCCTACAAGACTCAGGCGGACGCGAACAGCTTGTACAATACGCCTCCGTGCTTCCCCATCTACGTTGCGATGCTCGTATTCCGTCACCTCAAAAAAGCGGGCGGAGTAAAGGAAATACAAAAAATAAACGAGTACAAAGCCGGACTTTTGTATGACTTCATCGATAACAGCGATCTGTTCCACAACTACGTAAATAAAGCCGATCGCTCGATGATGAACGTGCCCTTCGTGACAGGTAACCCCGAACTCGACGCGAAATTCGTAAAGGAAGCCGGCGAACACGGCTTGGTATCGATCAAAGGTCACAAGCTCGTAGGCGGTATGCGCGCAAGCATTTATAACGCTATGCCCGTTGAAGGCGTAACGACTCTAATCGACTTCATGAAAAAATTCGAAACGGAGAATAAATAATGTTCGATATACTTACGCTAAATTCTATCAGTGGAAAAATATTCGACGTCTTGGACGATAACTACGTCGTTTCCGACGTCACGGAATCCCCGGACGCCATACTCGTGCGTTCATTCAACATGGCGGATTATCCGATTTGCGATAACCTGCTTGCCGTGGCTCGCGCCGGTGCCGGAGTAAACAACATCCCCGTCCCTCGTATGACGGACGCCGGCGTTTGCGTATTCAATACCCCGGGAGCAAACTCGAACGGAGTCAAAGAATTGGTCATTTGCGCCATGCTTCTCGCTTCTCGCGATATCTTGGGCGGTATCCTGTGGGCTAACGGCTTGACGGGTGACGACGTCCAAAAACAAGTGGAAAAAGGTAAATCCAAGTTCGCCGGCACCGAAATATCACAAAAAACCGTCGGTATCGTCGGACTCGGCGCAATCGGAAGCAAAGTCGCCAACGCCTGCGCGGCTCTCGGAATGAACGTTGTCGTCTACGACCACCGCCCTACCAAAGAAAAACTCGAAGTGCTTAACTGCGACTACAAACTCGTATGCACGCCGGAAGAACTCTATCCCCTATGCGATTACGTCACCTTGCACGTGCCGGCAAAAGACAATACCAAAGGTATGATTAACGCCGAAACGTTGAAACTGTTCAAGGACGGCGCAATTCTCATTAACTGCGCGCGCGCCGAACTCGTCAACGCCGAAGCCGTCAAATGCGCTCTTGCCGAAAATAAGCTGCGTAAGTATGTGGTGGACTTCCCGACGGCAGACGTACTCAATACCGACGGCGTTATCGCAATACCTCACCTTGGCGCAAGCACCGAGGAGTCCGAGGACAACTGCGCCGTCATGGCGGCGGAGGAACTGCGCGATTACCTCGAAAACGGCAACGTGCGTAACTCGGTAAACTTCCCGACGCTAAGCGTTCCTCGCGAAAGAAAACACCGCACTACCGTAATATACAACGCCGAAAGCGATCTTCCGAACGTCGTAAAAGAATTGATCGGAAACGACGGAGAAATTCACTACGCCGAACGCGGAAGCATAGGTTACCTTATTGCAGATACGGACGTAAATCTTTCGGAATCGGACGACGACGGCATAATAGAAAAACTTGCCGACAGAGATGATATAATTTCTATCAGACTACTGTAAAAGTATATAATTTTGCGTTACGAAAATATGCGCAAGCCACGCTTGCGCATATTTTTACACAATTGCCTCACGCCATATTAGCGTCTTTGCTTTTTCTTTTTGACAATATTCAGCACGATAAATGTGATCACTCCGCCGCCTACGGATACGCCGACGACGATTCCCACTGCCGTTAAAATAAGTTTGAGCGAATAAAATTTGCCGTCTATCTCTATGCCTTTGCCCCTCTCGGCAACGTACGGGGTAATGCCTATCATCGCGAAGTCGCCGAACGAATCTACATAAAAAGTAACCGTACCCGCACTCTCGTCTATCGTACAGGAAAGCTGATTTATCGCGCCGTCGGCGGTAACGGCATATACCTGCACCGGGAATACGGCGCTCGGTATGGATACCGTAACGGGAATTTTGGATTTGAGCGCGACGTCCTCCGATCCGTTTTTGAGCGACAGCGCAAACGCGTATACCTTATTGGATTTATATCCGCTTGCGTTAACCAACGCGTTTTTGACCGCATCACTACCGGCAATCGTCGATTTGCCGACAGACAACGTCAGATTTTCGCCTTTTTTGACGTCAACCGACGTTATGTCCGCATTGACGCCGAAATCAAGTATCATGTCGTTATCCGGCTTTTCCGTAACTACCTTGGTTACCGTTATTTTGCCGACTATCGCGTTGTCAACCTCACGCGCCAAAGCAAGCGCCGTGGAATTGTCCGTACTGCGTGCGGTAAGCTCGCGCGACAGCCTGTCGAAGGCTTCATCTATCGCCGCTCTCCCGTCATCGCTATACTCGTCAAGGTCAAGACTTGCGTATTTTTGGCTGTATCTACGGATAATGTCTTCTTCAAAACCGCCGAGAGATACGCCGTATGTCGATCTGTTGCCGGCATTATCGACCGCGACAACCGTCACCTTCATCCCTAAATACGGAGTGACGTCTACGCCGTACATATTGGCGCCGCCGTCCGTTTGTTTGGTGAGCTCGTCACCGTATTCCTCCAAGTATCCGCGCGCTATTCCGCTACGATCGTCCCTAAGCACAATCTTCAAAAAAAACGGACTCTCCGAACGTAAATCTACCGTAAGCAAGGCGCTCTCCTCCATCGTTGCGGCGTTAGGCGGCATTTTATCTACGTTTTTTATCTCTTTTCGGACATATGTCGAACGTCCGTCGGCATCCTTGTAGTACGCGCGGACGCATACGTCTTCATCCGTAACGTCAAACGGCATCGTGTACTTCTTTTGAATACCGGTGAACGCTTCTTTGCTCTCTACGCCTACGGCGTAATAGCGTTCGCTCTCGGGCTGAGACTCGTCCCACACGATTTCGACGCGCACGGAACTGCGCCAAGCATCGGACTCGTCAACGATAATTTGCGGTGCCGAATACGCTTCGGCTACCTCTCCGACGGAAAAATGCCAAATGCTTGCCGTTAGAAACGTAAATATGAACACGGCTACTACCGCCGTGACTGTCAAAATGCGCTTTGACTTGATTTGCATATTAAAAATATACCACATCGCGCGACGATTGGCAACATACTTCACTCAATATTCACCCTTACCGCCGATTATGTGGCGCGCGCAATATCCGCAAACATAGTATGTAGTGTATAAAGGAGGTCTATGACAAAACTAACCAAACTAACTCTTACCCTTTCGGTACTGATTCTGACAGCCGCTTTGGTGCTCGGAATATTCGGGTGCAAAACCAAAACGGACGACGACGTCACTACCGTCAGGTTGAATGAAGTAACCCACTCCGTGTTCTACGCTCCGCTGTATGTGGCTATCAACAACGGCTACTTCGCCGAAGAAGGCTTGGCGATAGAGCTGACAAACGGCGGAGGCTCGGACAAAACCATGACGGCAATCATGAGCGGACAAGCCGACATCGGACTTGCCGGACCCGAAACGGTCGTCTACGTGAGGGCGGGAGGCAGTAAAAACTACCCGATGGCGTTCGGACAACTGACACAAAAAGACGGTTCCTTCCTGATAGGAAGAACGGAGCAAACCGATTTTACTTGGTCCGACATGCGCGGAAAGGAAGTTATAGGCGGTCGCAAAGGCGGTATGCCGGCAATGTGCTTGGAGTATGCGCTGTACCTGAACGGACTCAAAAACGGCACAGACGTAACCATAAACTACGACGTGCAATTCGATTTGATCGCCTCGGCATTCGAAAGCGGTACGGGCGACTACTGCACGATGTTCGAGCCCGTCGCTTCTACCTACCGAAACGCGAACAAAGGGCATATCGTCGCATCCGTCGGATCCGCCGTAGGCAATGTACCGTATACCTGCTTTATGGCTACCAAAAACTATATTTCGGATAACCGAAATATAGTTATTAAGTTCATGCGCGCAATAGTCAAAGGCATCGATTTCGTGACGGAAAACGACGGCGCAACCGTTGCAAAGGCACTGACGAAATCTTTCCCGGACACCTCGGAAGCGACTCTCGCCACTGCCGTAAACGCCTATAAATCCATAGACGCTTACAAGACAACTCCCGTAATGAGCGAAGGCGACTACAACACGTTACTCGGCATTCTGCGCTTTGCCGGGGCAATCGACGACGACGTAACCGTTGCTTTTGCAGACGTAATAGACAACTCGATAGCCGAACAAATCGGCGGTTAGGAGGCGATATGACACTACTCGAGCTCGAAAAAATATCGCTTACCTACCACTCGCCGGCAGGCGAAACGTTAGCCATAAGCGACGTTACGTTTAACGTCAACGAGCGCGAGTTTGTGTCTATCGTGGGTCCTTCCGGTTGCGGAAAAACCACCTTGCTTGCAATAATCGCCGGGCTTCGCAAACCGAGTTCGGGTTCCGTGAAAATATTCGGCAAACCCCTATCGGAGGCTCGCGACTACACCGCGCTGACTCCGCAACGCGATCAGCTCTTCGAGTGGCGCACCATCCTCGGAAACGTCACTCTCGGTCCCGAGATCAAACGCACCAAAACGCGCGAAACGACGGAGTACGCTTTGCGCCTACTCGAAAAATACGGGCTGAAAGAATGCGCCAAAAAACGTCCGTCCGAGCTCTCCGGCGGTATGCGCCAACGCGCAGGACTCATACGCACTCTCGTGACAAACCCCGAACTGCTTTTGCTTGACGAACCGTTTTCGGCGCTCGACTTTCAGACAAGATTGGAGGTGTGCGACGACGTCTACCGCATTATCCGCGAAGAACAAAAAACGGCTCTGCTCGTGACGCACGACATAAACGAAGCAATATCTTTGAGCGATAGGATTATCGTGCTGACGGAACGCCCGGCGCGGGTAAAATCGATATATAACATTACGATAGACAAAGCCCTTTCTCCGCTCAAACGCAGAGAAATGCCGGAGTTCCAAAAATACTTTTTCAACATCTGGAAGGATATGGAGGTGCACCGTGAGTCCTGAACACAAAGTTTATATTAAAAAACTCAAAATCCGCAAAACGGTTATCCTAATTGCGCAAATCGGGTTACTAATTGTGCTGTTCGGAATATGGGAACTCTCCGCGTACCTCGGTTGGGCGGATCCGTTTATAACAAGTTCGCCTTCACGCATGGCAAAAAGTATCGCGTCTTTGTACAATAGCGGAGACCTCTTCCGACACACGTTCGCAACGCTTACGGAAACGGTAATCAGCTTTTTGCTATCCACCGTATCCGGGGTGGTAATTGCGGTTATACTTTGGCTTTCCGCTACTCTTAGGGACATCGCGGAACCGTACCTCGTAGTGCTCAATTCGCTCCCGAAAATTGCCTTGGGTCCGCTGATTATCATTTGGGTGGGCGCCGGGAAAAGCGCGATTATCGTGATGTCTTTGATGATCTGCCTTGTGATAACCGTTATTTCCGCGCTGACGGGATTTCTATCCGTAGACAAAGAAAAAATCGATTTATTGCGCTCGATGGGCGCGAACAAAGCTCAGATACTCTTTAAGCTTGTCATACCCTACAATTTGCCCAACATCGTTTCCATCTTGAAAATAAACGTGGGACTGAGCTGGGTTGGCACGATCATGGGAGAATATCTCGTGTCAAGGGAGGGTATCGGCTACCTCTTGGTGTACGGCGGACAGGTGTTCAAACTCGACCTCGTCATGGCTTCGACAATGCTGCTTTGCGTGCTCGCAACCGCCATGTACCTAATTGTCGCGCTCGCGGAAAAATTGGTAAAAAAGCTGTTCTATTAGCATTACGCGCGGTTTATCGGAATACGGTATAGCATGAGAAAAATCATTCTTGCGCTCACCTTTGCCGGCACCATTATCGGCGCCGGCTTTGTTTCCGGTAAGGAAATTGCCGTTTTCTTCGGAAATGCAAGCATTCTAAGCATAGCAATTGCCGCTATCGCTTTGGGCGGATTCGAATACGTGTTCGTGAGGTTGGGTTCCGTATTCCACGGGGACGTTGCCACCGCGCTACTCGGAAAAAAACAATACATCGCCGAATACGCCGTGCGCGCGACAAGTTTTTGCACGACTGCCGTGATGATTGCCGGCGGAGAATACGCGCTTCACCTGCTGTTCGGGATACGCGGAGGCAGTCTTTGGACGGTTATGCTTGTCCTGCCGTTTGCCTACGGCTCGGCAAAAGGCGTCGGCTTGCTCAACTCCCTACTCGTGCCGTTTGCCGTGGGCGTAACGATATACTCCGCCGTTAAATCGCGTAACGCGGTGCCGATAAACGGCACGTTATATCTCATAAAACCGCTCGTTTACTCCGCGGTAAGCGTGCAAACCGCCGGAACGTTGGTCGCGCGCCTCAGCGACGGGCTCAAAAGAAACGACGCCGTAATTTCCTCTTTGATCGTTGTCGCGCTGACATTTATGCTGATTTTGTTGATAAAAACGTCGATTATCGGTAGAGAATCCTCGGAAATGCCTCTCGTTGACCTATTGACAGACTTAAATCTCAAACCGCTCGGCGGAGCGCTCGTATACGCTTCGATCCTGACTACCGCGATTTCATCGTTGAAACTCGCTTCGGGCGGAAGCGGAACGCGCCCGATAATTTGTGCCGCCGCCGCGCTTGCCTTGTCGGTATTCGGATTCGGCAATTTAATCGACTTCCTCTACCCCGCGATAGGCGTGATCGGCACGCTCTACGGACTGCTTGCCGTGTATAGGCTTTGCCGACACAAAAAAGCAAGTTTTTCGTTATCTCCCTTGCAAGAAAGCACCTATGTTTGATATAATTATTAAGGAGAAACTCGCAAGCGTTTTTCGCGCGCAAACGGCATTCGGTATGCGCGTAAGGCTTGACGTAAACGCAAAGTTCCTATCGACCTACCGCGCGGGCGGCAACGTAAGCCTCGTTTCTTATCCGAAAACGCCGAAAGAACTACTCTTTGCGTATGAATCCGCCGAAGGATTGCCCGTAACCGTGCTCGGAAACGGCAGTAACGTCCTCATCCCGGACTCAGGATATGTCGGCATGGCGATATGCACGCGCCTCATGTCGGAAGATATTGTCGTAAGCGGTAACACTATCGAAATAAGCGCCGGCGCAAGTCTTTCGCGACTGATACGCTGTTCGACGCTATCGGGACTTGACGGACTCGAAGAGTTATCGGGGATTCCGGCAACCGTGGGCGGCGCGATATACATGAACGCCGGGGCATTCGGGCGCGAAATTGCGGAAACGCTGTCACGTATCGAAGTTGTGGATACGATCTCGCGCAAGCCGTATACGCTGAGCGCAAGCGAACTGCATCCGACTTACCGCAACGGCGGACTGCCGAAAAACGTAATAATTTCGAGAGCCACGTTCACGTTGTCGCCGTCGAATGCCGATCCCGACGCTCGCGTTCGAGAAATTATTCAAAGGCGCAAGGCCCTGCACCCTGCCCTACCGTCGCTCGGCTCGGTCTTTCGCAAGCCCGAAGGCGGTGTAAGCGCAGGGTACTACATAGATAAGTGCGGTCTGAAAGCCACTCGTATCGGCGGAGCGGAAATATCTGCCAAACATGCAAACTTTATCGTCAACGTCGGCAACGGCTCGGCAAGCGATTATCTGAGGCTCGCGGAGCTTGCGAAAAGCGTAGTCAAAAGGAAATTCGACGTCGATCTCCGAGAAGAGATTCGCGTCCTGAAAACGGAGTAGAATTTGGAAAACGAAGCCTCGGCATCCGCCGTCATCAAAGAAGAAATCATCGAAGGCAAGATCGCAAACAAATGCTGTAAGAAAGCTTTCCTTTCCGGCGTGATTCGCGGTGCCGGCAGTTACTACATCAACAGCGAAGGGTTCGGCATAGTCATTCAGCACCAAAATCCCGAGCTCATCGCAAAATGCGCCATGCTCGTGAAAAACCTCATCGGATTCGAACCGATTGTCAAAATGCGCAAACGCGACTCGGAAAAAAATCCCAAAACGGTGTATGAGTCCGATTTGCCGGCGGCTAAGTGCTTCGACCTCATGGAAGAAGCGTACATCTCCCCCGCTCCGTTCCAACTCTACGAAGGCATCGCCCCGGAACTTATCGCAAACGATTGCTGTAAACGCGCGTTTTTGCAAGGCGTATTCCTCGCAAGCGGCACCGTTTCAATCCCGTCGCGCGACGCTTTGGGCAACGCAGGCTATTACTTGGACATAACGCTGACCGGAGAAAAAACGGCTTACGACTTGATGGAACTGATGAATTGGTTGGATTTCGGCGCAAAAATCCGCAAACGCGGTGATTATTACTCCGTATACGTCAAGGACGCCGAAAAAATCTCCGATATTTGCGCTTACATGGGCGCAATGCGCGGTGTGATGGAAATTCAGGACGTAATCGTGACGCGCTCGCTACGCAACGTAACCAACAGACAAACCAACTGCGCCAACGCAAATATCGACAAAACCATAGAGGCAGGACTCAAACAAACCCTTGCCATAGAATACATATTCGCCACTCGCGGAGAAGGCTATTTGGACGAACCGCTGCGCACTACCGCAAAAGCGCGACTCGAACACCCCGAAATGACGCTTACGGAGCTCTCGACAATATTGGACGGCTCGCCGTCTAAGAGCTGTTTGAATCACCGCATGCGCAAGTTGGTGGCAATTGCGGAAGAACTCGGAATGAAGGAAGAATAACATGGAAGAAAATAAAAAACCATTTGTACATCTGCATACGCATACCGAATACAGCTTGCTCGACGGAGCCGCGGCGGTAGAAAAATTGGTGTCGAAAGCCGCCGAGATGGGTATGCCCGCGCTTGCCATGACCGACCACGGCAATATGTACGGCACCGTGAAATTCTACGATTCCTGCAATAAGCACAACATCAAACCGATTATCGGTTGCGAATTCTATACGTGTCCTGACAAAGACGTCAAAGAAGGCAGAAATACCGAAAACAAAAACAACCACCTCATTCTGCTTGCAAAGGACTATGACGGCTATATGAACCTCGCGCGCCTGAATTCCATCGCCTGGATAGAGGGCTACTACTATAAACCGCGTATCGACCTCGAAACGCTATCCAAATACAGCGGTCATCTGATATGCTGTTCTGCGTGTATCGCGGGCGCCATACCGAGATTGATACTGAGCGGAGATTACGACGGCGCAAAAGCGTATGCTCTCCGTTTGAAGTCCATGTTCGATGAGGGCGACTTCTACATAGAACTGCAAAACCACGGGCTCGAAGAAGAACTCAAAGTCAATCCGCAATTAGTCAAACTCGCAAGGGAAATAGGCGTAAAGTGCGTGGCGACAAATGATATTCACTACATAGAAAAAGCCGACGCCGAAATGCATGACGTGTTACTCTGCATAGGCACGGCAAGCTATATTGATACCCCAAACCGCATGAAATGGTTACCCAACGACTCGTTTTACCTGAAGAGTCGTGAGGAGATGGAGGAAGTTTTGGGTTGGTGCCCGGAGGCTCTCGACACGCCCATGGAGATAATGGAAAAGTGCAACTTCAAGTTTCCTCCGCAAGTCTATCAGATCCCGGATTACCCCTGCCCGGACGGTATGAAGCCTGCCGATTATCTGCGCAAGCTTACCTATGAAGGGTTGGAGCGCCGCTACGGCACGATAACCGACGCCATTCGCGAACGCGCCGAAACCGAGCTCGACGTAATAATCTCGATGGGATTCCCGGACTACTATCTTATAGTTTGGGACTTCATCTTTTGGGCAAAAGCGCACGACATCCCGGTAGGAAAAGGCAGAGGCTCGGGGGTAGGAAGCATCGTTGCTTACGCGATAGGTATTACCAACGTCGATCCGCTCGAATACGATTTGATTTTTGAGCGTTTTCTAAACAAAAACCGCACTTCCATGCCGGACTTCGATATAGATATTTGCTATTATCGCAGGGGTGAAGTTATCCAATACGTCAAGGATAAGTACGGCGAAAACCGCATTTCTCAGATAATCACCTTTGGTAAACTGAAAAAGAAAGCGGCTATCAAGGACGTTGCGCGCGTGTACAAACTGCCGTTTGCCGACGTAACGAAAATTACCAAAAATATCCCGGACTTTGGCGGAGAAGACAAAAAAGTCCACATCAAAGACCTTGTAAACCCGGACAGCAAGTACTGCGTACAGGATCTATACGATCAGTACGTACAAAATCCGGACATCAAAAAGGTTATAGACATCGCGACGCAAGTCGAGGGACTGCCTCGCAACACCTCTATGCACGCAGCCGGCGTAGTTATATACAAGTATCCCGCAATAGATACCATTCCGCTCGCGCGTAACGGCAACGAAGTTACCACCCAATTCGATATGATCGAAGTCGAACATTTGGGACTTTTGAAGATGGACTTCCTTGCGCTAATGACGCTGACGGACGTAAAAATGGCGCACGACTACGTACTCAAAGCGACCGGGAAAGATATCGATTTCGACGTGCTCGGATACAAGGATCCCGAAGTCTACAAGCTGATTGCCGACGGCGATACCGACGCGGTATTCCAATTGGAAGGCGGTGGCATGAAGAAGTTTATGTCGCGTTTCCGTCCGACAAGGATGGAGGATATAATCGCGGGTATTTCAATGTATCGCCCGGGTCCTATGGATAATATCGATCAGTTCTTGAAAAACAGGCTCGATCCCGAACATATCGTGTATAAGCATCCCCTGCTTAAAGATATTTTGGAAGTCACAAGCGGTATAATCACCTATCAGGAACAAGCCATGATGATTACTCGCGTGTTGGCAGGGTACAGCATGACGGACGCGGATAACTTCCGCAGCATCATCAGCAAAAAGAAGATTGACAAGCTCGAAGCCGAACGTAAAAAGTTTATTTTCGGTAAGGACGATCCGACAACGGGCAAAGTGATAATCCCGGGTTGCGTTCGCAACGGTATCCCGGAGGAAACGGCGCGCGCGATATTTGCCGAGATGGAGTCTTTTGCGTCCTACGCCTTTAACAAGTCACACGCCGCGGCGTATGCTTATCTGAGCTACGAAACCGCCTACTACAAGCGTTACTACCCTACCGAGTACATGGCTGCGGTGCTTAACAACCGTATCGACAAACCGGACGACACAAAAAAGTATATGGCGATACTCAAAAACATGAATATCCCCATTCTGCCTCCGGATATAAATAAATCATACCCCCTATTCTCCCCGGAGAACGGCAGTATCCGTTACGGGTTGGCTTGCACCAAAAACGTCGGTATGGGCGTAATGAACGACGTCATCAAGGAACGCGAAACAAACGGCGATTTCAAAGATATGGTGGACTTCATAACCAGAATGTCAAACAACCAACAGCTCAACAAACGCACCGTCGAAAGTTTGATCAAGGGCGGCGCGTTCGACTGCTTCGGATTGACGAGATCGACTCTTATTTGCAACTTTGAACGCATCATGGCAATAGCCGACGCCAAACGCAAAGAACAACAACGCAAAGAGGAAAGCGGGCAATACGATATGTTCGCCCTACTCGGCGAGGAAGACGTCAAAGAAGAGCCTTTTAAGTACGACTACATCAAGGAATACTCTACTCGTGAAAAACTGATTGCCGAAAAAGAAATGCTCGGTATGTACGTCACGGGGCACCCTCTCGCCGGATACGAGAACGCGTTTAAGGCGTTTAACTTCAATACGTCAATGATTCCCGAGCCGCGCGACGAGGACGCCGACGAAGATGAGCTTAACGACAACGTCGCCGATGACAACCGCTTGGAAGACAACATGAGCGTTACTACCGGCGGAATACTTGCAAACTTCCAACTCAAACGCACCAAGGACGGCAAGGAAATGTGCATATTCACTTTGGAGGATATGTACGATCGCATAGAGTGCATATTGATGTCGCGCGCTCTCGCAACGGCTAAGCCCTACTTGAAAGACGACGCACTCGTCAAAGTCAAAGGAAGACTTTCCGTGCGTGACGGCGAATATAAAATATACGCTTCCGAATTGAAGCCCTGGGACTTGAAAGAAATACCGGATAAGCCCGTAGAAGAAAAAGTCAAAGTCACGCTATATTACAAACTAACCGACGACGACGTTGTCAACGATGGCAAAATGGCAAGAATAAACAACATTCTGATGGCGCATGCGGGAGATACGGACGTCAAATTCCAGCTTGACGGCAAACTGTATATACATAACGCAAAAGTAAGCGATCCCGAAATCGTGGCAAAAGAACTTACGGGAATACTGGGACCGCAAAATGTGAAAGTGATGTGATATGCACGCCCGGTGGGCGCGGTATACATCGCCTACGGCGACGGTAAAGGATTATCTAATAGAATAGTGTGAAGTGTGGAGTGTGGGGTGTGGAGTTTTGGATGGGGTTAATTAAAATAACGGCGGTTCGTAAGAGCCGCCGTTATGGATTCAAGGGATAAATCGGAAATTAGTCTTGTTTGTCTTCGACAACCGTGTACCAAGTTCCGCCGTCTTTTACTTCGAAAACTACTGTGTAGCCAGCCGGCACAAAATCCGCGTTCGGGTCTTCGGATTGGGAATCTGAAGGATCATACCCACAGAATGTTCCGCCGGTGACAATAAATATGGCATTGTTCTCTTCGTATGATGTGTCTTTACAATTCAGTGTATAAGCATATTCTTTACCTTTTACGTTATTCAATTGTTGAATATAAAATGTGCCGCCCTCAATCTTAACTGTTCCGGGATCCGAATAAACTGCACTGAGGTTCCCGATGAAGCTGCCGTTTTTAATGGTTACCGTAGAATCTTCATGTTGCACATCGACAGCGTAGCAGTCGTTTGCCCTGCCATGTAAAACGCCGTTACCGGTGATAATTAAATTAGCGCCACCTCTTACCGATATGAGCGACCAATCATTAGATATTTTTCCAAAGATATCAACTACGTTTTTAATTGTTTTGCCATTGCAATCAAGCGTGACGGTTGTGTTCGCGTTGTTGAATACGATGGTAGAATTAACGATTACATCATTTTCAAGAGTTATGGTGTCTCCGTCGCCGGCAGCGGCAACTGCTTCGGCAAGGGTTGTGTAATATCTTGTACCTACGCGAGCAGCGGAAGTGTGTACCGCGGTAAACGGCGAGAACGACGTGGTCGCAAACGTTACGATACCGG
>CAVIFU010000027.1:0-21005 GCA_963642145.1 Ruminococcus bicirculans (ex Wegman et al. 2014) | reverse complement strand
AACAACCGACAAAGTTTGGTTGTTGTTTTTTTGTGCGGTGACGGCAAGGACACGCAGGGTCCGCAAGTTTTGCTTTGCAAGACTTGCGCATCGTTAGACACTTAGACAGAATAAATTAAGGATAAAAACAAAGGAAAATCGGTAGCGTTGGCTACCGATTTGATGGTTATTTTGGGCGTTTTATACTTATTACGCTACTCGGTTTCCAACTTCTTGCATAACGCGGCAAGAGCTCTCCCTCTATGGCTGACGGCGTTTTTCTCTTGCGGAGTAGCTAAGCCGAAACTCTTTTTTAGGTCGTCGGAATAGAAAAGGCAGTCGTAGCCGAAGCCGTTTGTGCCCGTTTCGGCGGTTAGAATTTTGCCCTCGGTATCCCCTTCCGCCACAACCGTTTTGCCGGAAGGATAGTATAATACGATACATGTGTGGAACTTTGCCCGTCTATCGGTTATGCCTTCCATCTCGGCAAGCAGTTTGCGCCTGTTCAGCTCCGAATTGCCGTCTTCACCGCCGTAACGCGCAGAATATACGCCGGGCGCGCCGCCTAACGCTTCTACGATAAGCCCGGAATCGTCCGCAAGCGCCGGCATCCCGGTAAGCTCGGATATCGTCTTGGCTTTTTTGAGGGCGTTACCGTAAAAAGTGTCGGCGTCTTCTTCGATTTCTATACTAATCCCCTGCTCTTTGAGGGAGGTTATTACGAATTTATCGCCGAGAATTTCTCTGAATTCTTTGACTTTGTTTATATTGTTCGTTGCGGAAATAAGTGTTTGCATGTTGCCTCCGAGTAAAGTATAGCAAATGACAAAAATATTTGCAAAGACTTCAAACTGAATTTTATATTTTGTGCTAACGATTGACATCTATCCTCTAAAATACTATAATTACTAAAAGTGTACAAAGGAGTTTTTATATGTCAAAAATTATTGCCGAAGGTCTTACTTTCGACGACGTCTTGCTTATACCGCAATATTCTAACGTATTACCCAAAGACGCCGATATTACCACCAAACTTACAGATACGATTAAACTCAATATACCGCTGATTTCGGCGGCTATGGATACGGTAACCGAAGCGGGGCTCGCAATCGCCATGGCGCGCGAAGGCGGTCTCGGAATTATCCATAAAAATATGTCGATAGAGGATCAGGCTTCCCAAGTCGATCGCGTAAAACGCAGTGAACACGGCGTAATTACCGACCCCTTCTACCTAAGCCCCGAACACCTCATCACCGACGCCATCAACCTCATGCGTAAATATAGGATAAGCGGAGTGCCGATTACCCAAGGCAAAAAGCTCGTCGGCATCCTGACAAACCGCGATCTGCGCTTTGAAACCGACTTCGATCAGCCCATCGCCAACGTCATGACCAAGGATAACCTCATTACCGCCCCCGTCGGAACCACCCTCGAAGAGGCGCAAAAAATCCTCGGCGCACATCGTATCGAAAAGCTCCCCCTCATCGATAAGGACGGCAATTTGAAGGGATTGATTACGATTAAAGACATAGAAAAATCCATCCAGTATCCGAATTCCGCAAAAGACAAGAACGGCAGACTCCTCGTCGGAGCAGCCGTGGGAATAGGCAAAAACACTCTCGACAGGGTAAAAGCCCTCGTTGACGCAAAAGTCGATATTATAACGGTAGATACCGCGCACGGACACAATCAAGGCGTGCTCGATGCCGTTCGCAAGATAAAAGACGCATTCCCGGATCTACCGTTGATTGCAGGTAACGTAGCTACCGCCGCGGCTACTCGCGCTTTGATAGAAAGCGGAGCGGACGTCGTAAAAGTAGGTATCGGTCCCGGCTCCATTTGCACCACGCGTATCGTAGCCGGTATCGGCGTACCGCAAATTACCGCCATAATGAACTGCGCGGAAGAAGCCGATAAATACGGCAAGCGCATAATCGGAGACGGCGGTATCAAGTACTCCGGAGATATTATCAAGGGTCTCGCCGCCGGCGCAAGCGCAATCATGATAGGCAGTTTGCTCGCAGGCACGATGGAATCCCCCGGAGCACTCGAAATATACCAGGGTCGTAGCTTCAAAGTGTATCGCGGTATGGGTTCTCTTGCGGCTATGGAATGCGGAAGCAAGGATCGCTACTTCCAAGAGGACGCCAAAAAGCTCGTTCCGGAAGGCGTTGAAGGGCGCGTCCCTTACAAGGGCGCGTTGTCCGACGTCGTATTCCAACTTATCGGCGGTATACGCTCCGGTATGGGTTACTGCGGTAAGGCAACCATCGACGATCTGCGCCTCAACTCCGAGTTTGTCAAGATCTCCGGCGCTTCCCTCGTCGAAAGCCATCCGCACGATATTTCAATTACCAAAGAATCCCCCAACTACTCACCCAAAAACTAATATATGCAAGAAAATTCTACGATTAAACAGCATCAAACAGTCATCGTTTTGGACTTCGGCGGTCAGTATAACCAGCTTATAGTCCGCCGCATCAGGGATCTCGGCGTCTACTGCGAATTGCTCCCCTACTCTACAAGCTACGATCGCGTCAAGGAAATCGCTCCCGTCGGTATCATCCTGACGGGCGGTCCCAACAGCGTATTCGAGGCAGACTCGCTTGCGTTGGATCCGAAAATTTTGACTCTCGGCATCCCGACGCTCGGCATTTGCTACGGCGCGCAACTCATCGCCCACCTCGAAGGCGGTATCGTCAAGTCCGCAACGACAAAAGAATACGGCAAAATCTCTATTAACCACAAAGAGTCGCCTTTGTTCAAGGATATTCCGACGGACACGGTTGTGTGGATGTCGCACACCGATTATGTTGAAAAAGTACCCGATGGTTACGATATTTTGGCGCACTCTCAAACTTGCCCCGTCGCCGCGTACGGCAACGAGGATAAAAAAATATACGGCGTACAATTTCACCCCGAAGTCGTGCACTCCGAGTACGGCAATAAGCTCCTATCGAACTTCCTCTACGCGGTTATCGGAGCCGAGGGCGATTGGACAATGACTAACTTTGTAGCCGATATGGTCAAGAAAATCAAAGACAAAGTCGGTGACAAAAAAGTGCTGTGCGCTATGAGCGGAGGCGTTGACTCCGCCGTTGCCGCGACTCTCGTGCACAAAGCCGTAGGCGATAACCTGACGTGCATGCTCGTCGATCACGGTCTGATGCGCAAAAACGAAGTCAAAGAGGTTGTGGAATGCTTCCGCGACGGTCTCGGAATGAATCTAATAGCAATCGACGCCGAGGAACGCTTCCTCTCTAAGCTCGCCGGCGTTACCGATCCCGAAAGAAAACGTAAAATCATCGGCGAAGAGTTTATCCGCGTGTTCGAAGACGAGGGCAAAAAACTTGGTAAAATCAACTTCCTCGTGCAAGGCACGATTTACCCCGACGTTATCGAATCCGGATTCGGCAAAGCCGCTCTCATCAAGTCGCACCACAATGTCGGCGGTTTGCCCGACGTCATCGACTTTGACGAAATAATAGAGCCTCTACGCGATCTGTTCAAGGACGAAGTCCGCAAGGTCGGTTTGGAACTCGGGCTCAGCCGTAAAATCGTTATGCGCCAACCCTTCCCGGGTCCCGGTCTCGCAATAAGAGTTATAGGCGATATTACCAAAGAAAAATTGGATATCCTGCGCGAAGCAGACGCCATATTCCGTGAAGAAATTGCTTTGAACGGCTTGGATACCGAGATTTGGCAGTACTTTGCCGTACTCACAAATATGCGTAGCGTGGGCGTTATGGGCGATATGCGCACCTATGACTATACGCTTGCCCTTAGAGCCGTAAACAGTATAGACGCCATGAGCGCGGATTGGTCGAAAATTCCGTACGACGTACTCGGCAAAATAAGTAACCGCATAGTCAACGAGTGTTCCGGAATTAACCGAATAGTTTATGACATTACGTCAAAACCGCCGGCGACAATCGAATGGGAATAAAAAATAGGCTGAAAAGCCTATTTTTTTGTACGCTTTCGCGTATCCACCTAAGGCAATACGATATAACGAAATCAAGCGTTTGAACATAATCAAGTTTTTGCTCGGCAATTACAAAAAGACTACGGTTATCCGTAGCCTTTCTGTTTCCCGTTTTTGCTTCCCCTTGGTTATAGCAGTATGCAAAGTACGCCGCCCCTACCGTTGTTGACTATTCTCGTGAGGGCTCTGCGGAGTTTGCGTTGGCATTCCGACGGCATATTGGCGATCTTGGCGTCCAAGTCCTCTTTTACCAAGCTCGAAAGCGGTTTGCCGAACATGTTCGTTTCCCATATCCCTTGCTTGTCGTTTTCAAATTCCGACATCAGGTAATTGACAAGGTCTTCCGACTGTTGTTCCGATCCGATTATGGGCTTGACTTCGGTTTCGACGTCAACGCGCATCATATGTATGGACGGCGCGGACGCTCTGAGCTTAACGCCGAATTGGGATCCGCGTTTGGTAAGTTCGGGTTCTGCTAAGCTCATTTCTTGCATGGTAGGCATTATTACGCCGTAGCCCGTTTCCGTAACTGCGTCCAAGGCTTCCCTTACCTTCTCGTACTTATTGTAAGCGCGACTTACCTTGATAATGTAACTCATGAGTTTGTAGTCGTCGTCTATGGGCTCGCCACACTCCGCTTCCAAAGTTTTGTAGAATAAACCGTCTTTTGCTTGGCAATCGATTGTTATCGTGCCCGTGGCGGAATCAACGACGATGTCGGGATCGGACTTAACGTACTCGTTGTCGCCAAAGACCGTCTGCACCTTGTCGTAATCGGACATTTTTGCTACCGAATCTATATTTACGAGGGCGTTTATCATAGTTTTTATTGCGTCGGAATCTCTGCCGAGAGCGCGCATCCATTTGGGTAACTTGACGTCTATGCGTTTGAGCGGAAACTCGGCAACGATCTCTTCAAGCACCGAACGAAGTTTGTTCGCATCGGCATTGAGAACGTCCATCGCCGTTACCGATACGCCATAACGCTCCCTGAGACTTTCGGCAAGGCGCACCGTTTCTTCGTTTTCCGGCGTTGCGGTATTGAGTACCACCACAAACGGCTTGCCTATGCTTTTGAGTTCGCGAATTACGCGCTCCTCCGCGCTCAGATACTTTGAACGCGGTATGCCGGTGATACTGCCGTCCGTTGTGACCACTACGCCTACCGTGGAATGCTCTCGAATAACCTTTTCCGTGCCTATCTCCGCGGACACTTCAAACGTCACTTCCCTTTCGCTCCAAGGCGTTTTGACCATGCGCGGTTTGCCGTCCTCTTCCGCGCCCAACGCGCCCTCCACCATATAGCCCACGCAATCTATCATTCTGATACCCGCTTTGACGCCCTGCGCGTCGACAACTACGGCTTCGTTGGGCACGAATTTCGGTTCGGTCGTCATGACGGTTTTGCCGTCGGCAGATTGCGGAAGTTCGTCGCGTGCGCGCTCTGCCTGCGCTTTATCCTCTATATTGACGAGAACAAGTTCCTGCATAAATCTTTTGATAAAGGTCGATTTGCCCGTCCTGACAGGACCGACCACGCCTATATAAATATCACCGCCCGTTCTGGTAGCGATATCGGTGTATATATTGTACTCAGACATAAACGTCCTCCTATAAGTTTGGTATAACTTATGCGGACTACCGATTTATTATGCAAAAGTATCTTAGATTAAAAAACTTTGTAGCGTAACGCGTATTTTGCGTTTAATTAAAGAGGCAAGCCTAAACTTGCCTCTTTACCTAAATCGATTCTTGGTTTTGCACGCTACATTATCGCGCTTATAAAATCTTTCTTTCTAAAACAATCCCGAAACCGATTCTATATAAGCTATTTTTGCGGAACAACACAGCACTTCGAGTGCAACCGTAAGTTCGCCGAGGCTCGGGTAGGACGGGGCGATGCGAATATTGGAATCGTTCGGATCGACGCCGTACGGGAATGTCGCGCCGGCACCGGTGAATATCACTCCCGCCTCTTTGGCAAGTGCTACCGTACGCTTTGCCGTGCCCGGGTATAAATCGAGAGACACAAAGTATCCGCCCTTCGGATCGCTCCAACGCGCGATACCGCTATCGCCTAACTCGCGCGAAAGTATTTCAAGCGTCCTTCTGAACTTGGGACGCATTATCTCGGCGTGCTTAGCCATCTCCGCATAGACGCCGTCGGCATTGCGATAGAACAAAGCTTGCATGTACTGCGAAATTTTGTCAGGTCCTATGGTTTTGACGGACATTCCCCTTTCGGTTGCCTCTATCGCGCTCTTATCGGCAAGCATGTAGGCAACGCCGGCGCCCGGGAAATTTATCTTCGAAAACGATCCGAATACACGCACGGACTTGGACGTGCCACACTTTTTTGCCTCCGAAAGTATCGATTTTTGCGATATTTTCTCGTATAAATCGTGTACGATGTATGCGTCGTCCCACATTATAATAAAGTCGTCCGCTCGCGGATTCAGGCGCGCGAAACGCTCTATAACGCTGTCGGAATAGATCGTGCCCGTGGGATTGGAATACTTGGGCACGCACCATATGCCTTTGACGGACTCGTCTTTGACAAGCTCTTCCACCGCGTCCATGTCGGGTCCGTCCGCAAGCATACTTACGCTTATGAGCTCGAAGCCGAAAGTTTCCGTGATTTTGAAATGCCTGTCGTAGCCCGGCACAACGCATATCCATTTGCGATTCTTGCACTCGTTCCACGGTTTGCACCCGTTGACGCCGAATTGCATGTAGCGTTGGATCGTGTCGTACATCAGCGCAAGACTCGAATTGCCGTACGCCAAAATTTCGTCTGCCTCCGCTCCGGTCAATTCTCCTATTATCGATTTGATTTCCTTAACGCCGGATATGCCGCCGTAGTTGCGGTAATCGGAATTGCCGGTATTGAAAACGGTTTGCGAAGAAACGGCGTCCAGTAGCGGCATGGAAAGCTCCAATTGCTCCGTGCAAGGCTTGCCTCGCGACATGTTTAAGTTCAATCCGCGCTCTTTGTAACCGATGTAGCGCGCTTTTGCGCATGAATACGCATCCAATAATTCTTCCCTGTTTGCGTGAAGTAAATCCATTATTTTTCGTCCTCGTTCCTTGATCTCGCCACAATTCTGATAGGCGTTCCCGAAAAATCAAACGCCTTGCGGATTTGATTTTCCAAGTACCTCTTGTATGAAAAGTGCATTAGCGTTGCGTCGTTGCAAAATACCACAAACGTGGGCGGATTGACTTCCGGCTCGGATGAATAGAATATCTTTAACCTGCGTCCGTTGCGCGTAGGCGGTTCGTTGACGGAAATCGCATCGCCGATGACGTCGTTCAAAACGCCCGTCGGTATACGGCGCGAAGCGTTTTCATACGCCTTGAAAGCCGTTTCCAAAACGGTGTTTACGCGTTTGCCCGTCAATGCCGATACGAAAACTATCTTCATGTAATCCATGAATTTGAGCTCGCGTTTGAGCGTTTCTTCGTAACGATTTACGGTGTTTGAATCTTTATCTACGATATCCCACTTGTTCATGACTATGACGCTCGGTTTGCCTGCGTCATGGACAAGTCCGCAAATTTTGACGTCCTGCTCGGATATATTCTCCTTGCCGTCTATGACGATAAGCACGACGTCTGCTCTGCGAATAGCGGATATACTGCGTATAACGCTGTAATATTCAACGTCTTCGTCAACTTTATTCTTTTTGCGAATACCGGCGGTGTCTATCAAAACGCAATCCTTGCCGTCATAGGTAAAAGGCGTGTCAATGGCGTCGCGCGTGGTGCCGGCTATGTCCGAAACAATCACCCTCTCGAATCCCAAAAGTCTGTTGGTAAGAGATGATTTGCCGGAATTCGGCTTGCCGACAACGGCTATTTTGAGTCGTTCGGAGTCGCCTGCCAACGCCTCGGGATTGTCTGCGAAATGCTTGACGATTTCGTCTAACAGATCGCCGAGTCCCAAGCTCTGTTCTGCGGATATGGGTATCGGTTCTCCGAGGTTTAGTTGCCAAAAGTCGTATGACGCGCTATTGTCGCTACCGTCAATCTTGTTGACCGCAAGTACGACGGGCTTGTTGGTGCGACGTAAAAAATCCGCTACGTCATAGTCGTCCGGGGTTATCCCCGTGCGCCCGTCCGTAAAAAACAGTATGACGTCCGCAATATCTACCGCAAGCTCTGCCTGACGGCGAATATGCTTCCACATAACGTCATCGCTTTTGAGCTCTATGCCGCCGGTATCGACAAGCGTGAACGCTTTGCCGCACCACTCTACGTCCGCGTATATGCGATCGCGAGTAACGCCCGGCATGTCGTTGACTATACTTACCCTCCTGCCTGCCATCTTGTTGAAGAAGGTGGATTTGCCTACGTTGGGTCTGCCTACCACCGCTACTACGGGTCTTGCCATGTTGTCCTCCTAAAACTCCTCTACGTGGCGAACGACGCGTTTGATTTTGAGTCCGCGCACGATGGGTTTGCCTTTGGTATCTTTTTTCTCGATACGAATGTCTTCCGTATCTATTGTGTGTATTTCGTTGTTTTCGTCTACAACGGCGATTTTGTACGGTTCCAGCACCTTGCACGCGAACGCCACTTTGACGGGCTCGCCGTAAATATCTATTATCCGTAAGCCCTTGCGGTTACGCCTCATCGGGCTGAATTCGGACGCAATAACGCGCTTACCGGTGCCTTTATCGGTCATCACCACTATTTCGCCGAGAGGCATGTAAGCGTCTTTGCCGTCGGCGTTTACGCCCCACTCGACGTCGGCTTGCCCGGCGTATACCACGCTCGCGTCCGTATTGAGGTTAACGCCTATCACGCCGCCCGCTATTCTGCCTTGCAACGGATAATCGTCTACCTCGGAGTTGACGCACTGTCCGTCAGACGTTACAAAGAGTATCGTGGCGTTCTCGGTTACGCGCTCCACGCCGATTATTTCGTCGCCGTCTTTGAGCGACATTACTTGGTATGCGTCTTTGTTTACAAGATATGCGCGCAAAGCGCTCTTTTTGACCATACCTTGCTTGGTGTAAATGTAGACTTCCTCATCCCCTACGGCGTCCGGATTGACAGATATGACGGCTACCGCTTTTTCGTCCTTGGGCGCGTAAGCCGCGAACAGCTCCGCAAGAGAATCGCCGCGCTCCGTCCACTGCTTCTCCATAACCTTGTTGACGTCTATCTTGTAACAGTTGCCGAGGCTGCCGAATACCAATGCGATCTCATCGGGTTGCACTTTGGCTATGCTCGTCGTCAGACCGTTTATTCCGCCGGCAGTTGCCTCTCTATCGGCAAAAATGTACGCTTTGCTCGAAAGCACTTTGACTCCGCCGTCCGCGCTTACCGATACCATGCAAAGTTTGTTGGTGCGCTTGGTGGGATCGAACGGCTTGACATCCACTTCTTCCAAAGAATTTATAATGGTTGTCAACCTCTTGCACTTGTATTTGTTGCGGATCTCGGTAAGTTCTTCCTTGACAACGTTGTATTGCTCTTTGGCAGATCCTATAATCTTATTCAGGCGCACAATGCTCTTGTTTAGGTCGTTGAGCTCCTCGATAAACTTATTGACGTCCAACTTGTTGATATTGCCGAGTTGTAAACACAATACAGCCTCCGCCTGAGCTTCCGAAAGCGAAAATCTTTGGCGCAAGTCAACTTTTGCCTGCGCGCGTGTGGGCGCCGATCTGATAATGGCTATTACCTCGTCGATAGCCGGCATTATGAGCTTGAATCCTTCCAAAATCTCCGCTCGCTTCTTGGCAACGTTTAGGTCGTACATGCTGCGTTTGTAGATAATGCTCTTTTGGTATTCGAGATAATATTTGAGCATCTGCACCAGCCCGAGTTGGCGCGGTTTGCCGTCCGCGATGGCTACCATGTTCGCGCTGAAATTGCATTGAAGATCGGTGTGCTTATACAGTAAATCAAGCATTTTGACGGCGTCTTCGCCCTTTTTGAGCTTGACTACGATGCGCATACCGTGTCTATCCGACTCGTCGTCTACGTCTATGACGTTGCCGAACAGCTCTTTTTTGCTCTCGCGCAATTTGTATATGCGCTCGACAACTCCCGTAATGGGGTTGACTCCCCAAGGCACCTCGGTAATGACGATGTTTTGCCTGTCGCCGTCTGTATTCTCTATCTCTACCCTGCCGCGCAAAACAAGCTTGCCTTTGCCCGTCCTATACATGTTGACGACGTCTTCGCCGCCCACCAAAAATCCGCCGGACGGAAAATCCGGTCCCTTGATTATCTCCGTAAGTTCCTCTACTTTGATGTTGGGTCTATCGATAAGAGCAATACATCCGTCGATAACCTCGGTTAGGTTGTGAGGCGGTATGTTGGTGGCAAGTCCTATCGCTATACCTTGCGCGCCGTTGACGAGAAGGTTAGGAAATCTCCCGGGTAATACGTCGGGCTCGTCCAAAGTATCGTCAAAGTTTTTGTTCCACTTGACGGTGTTTTTGTCTATATCGCGTAACAGTTCCGTAGCCAACGCTTCCATCTTGACTTCCGTATAACGCATAGCGGCGGGTCCGTCGCCGTATACCGTACCGAAGTTGCCGTGTCCGTCTACAAGTGGCATGCGCATGCTGAAATCCTGAGCCATGCGCACCATTGCTTCGTATATGGAGCTGTCGCCGTGCGGATGATATTTACCCATGCAATCGCCGACGATACGCGCGGATTTTTTGTAATCCCCCGTGGGCTTCATGTTCAAATTGTACATGGTGTAGAGTATCCTGCGTTGGACGGGCTTCAAGCCGTCTTCGACGCGCGGTAACGCCCTCTCCAAAATTACGTGCTCGGAATATATCATCATGGAATCGGGCAACACTTGCTCGATAGGACGTTCGATGACGGTTCCGTCAAATTCCATTTTCATTTGTGTGCCTTTTGCCATATTAACCTCCGAGTTTTGACTTGAACGTATCTACTTTGTTGAAGTTGGCGTTCTCGTTGATAAATTCTTTGCGCGAAGCGGCATCGTCGCCCATCAGTAAAGATATCATGGAATCCGCTTCCGCCGCGTCCTCCACCGTCACGCGCGTCAATGTCCGCGTCTTGGGATTGAGCGTTGTGTCCCATAATTGGTCAAAATTCATCTCGCCCAAACCTTTGTAGCGTTGGAGCGTATACGCGCCCTTTGTTTCCGCAAGCATTTTGTCCAGCTCTTGGTCGTTGTAGGCGTAGCGAATTTCGCCTTGCTTCTTCTGCTCTACCTTGTATAGCGGCGGCATGCCGAGATATACGTGCCCCTCGGTAATAAGCGGACGCATATGCCTATAAAAGAAAGTGAGCAGTAAACATCTGATATGCTCGCCGTCATGGTCGGCATCCGCAAGAATGATAATTTTGTCGTATTTGAGATTCTTGATGTTGAAATCTTTGTCGAAATCGGCGCCGAGAGTGTATATTATCGTCTTGATCTCGTCATTGGCAAGCATGGCGGTTTTGTTCGCTTTCTCTGTATTGAGCGGTTTGCCGCGTAACGGAAGCACCGCTTGGAACGTTCTGTTGCGCCCCTTCTTCGCCGATCCGCCTGCGGAATCGCCCTCAACGATAAACAGCTCGTTTATGCCGTAATTCCTCCCGGAGCACGCCGCAAGTTTGCCGACAAGCACCTGCCCCGTCATGGCGTTTTTGGCGCGCATGGCGTCCTTGACTTTTTTCTCCTCGGTACGCACTTTGCTCGCGTTGATACCGATTTTGGATATCATCGTCGCGATGTCTTTGTTCTTGGGCTCGGCAAAAAACTCCGTGAGCTTCTCGTATACCATGCTGTCTACCAAACCTTTGACTTCCGGATTACCGAGTTTGGTCTTGGTTTGCCCTTCGAACTGCATGTTTTGCATCCTGACGCTTATTACGGCGTTCATCCCCTCGCGGTAATCGTCGCCGATAAGAGCCGGATCCTTTGCCTTGGAAAGATTGTTGCGCTTGACGTAATCGTTCATCGCTTTGGTGAACGCCAACTTGAAGCCCGTTTCGTGCGTGCCGCCCTCGGACGTGGGTATGTTGTTGACGTAAGAGATTATGTTCTCCATAAACCCTTCCGTATACTGTATCGCCACTTGTATTTGGAACTTGCTTTGCTCGTCACGCGACTCGATGTATATGACTTTTTCGGAAAGTTTGGTCTTGTTTTCGTCTATATTCTTGATAAAATCAACCAATCCGCCCTTGAAACAGTATTCTTTGAATTTGAAGTTGCCGTCTTCGTCCTTTTCGCGCCTGTCCTCGATGGAGAACGTCACGCCCTTGGTCAAAAACGCCAATTCTTTGAGGCGTTGCGATACCGTCCTGAAATCTATATCGACTGTTTCGAATACGTCGGCGTCCGGCTTGAAGTGCGTCTTGGTGCCGCGCTTTTTGGTAGTGCCTACGCATGTAAGCGCCGTAACGGGTATGCCGCTCCTGACTTTTTTGCCCTCGACAACCTTTTCAAACCTCTGAGTGTAAACCTTTTTGTCGCGGTAAACCTCGACTTGCAACCACTCGGACAACGCGTTGACTACCGACGCGCCCACGCCGTGTAATCCGCCGCTCCATTGGTACTCTTTGTTGTCAAACTTGCCGCCTGCGTGCAGTTGGGTGAAAATCAGCTCCACGCCCGACTTTTTGTACTTGGGATGCATGTCTACCGGCATGCCTCTGCCGTTATCCTCTACGGATACCGATCCGTCCTCGTATATAACCACTCTGATGACGTCGGCGTATCCGTTAAGAGCTTCGTCTACGGAGTTATCCACAATCTCCCATATAAGGTGATGCATACCTTTGGCGCCCGTCGTGCCGATATACATGCCGGGACGCAATCTGACTGCATCCAACCCTTCGAGTACAACTATGTTTTTGGCGTCGTATCCTTGAACCTTGCCCGTTGCGCTCGACTTTTCTTGTGTTTTAGCCATAAAGCCCTCCAATGTGTTGATAGCACAATATATAGTAGCATATTTACGTAACTAAGTCAAATTGTAGTATATTATTTATATTATTAAATGGTTGCGCGCACTCATGCGCAACGGTACGCAAATCCCAAACGATTTATGAGCATTACCATTAGCCGTTTACATATAATAATCAATATGACGACCACTACCATTTACTTCGGAGAGGACGAAACGGACATGGCAACATACTGCCTCGACGCGCTGTCGCTATCCGGCGCGTTTGAAACGTCGCGTCTTCTGACGCCTAATTACACCGTACTCGAAATACGCTCTGCCTCCCCTTGCCATCAAAAAATCATCGCGCGGATCGTCGGCGACGCTATAACCTGTTTTTATAAGTTTGGGGTGCTGAAAACATTGGAGTCGGGGAGCTTAACGGGTAGTTATGCGCATTACGCGCTTATCGGCGCGCTGCTCTCCGTCGACATCGACGACGAAAGAAAAAGTATCGCTAACAAGGTAAGCAAGCTCTCCGAAATCGCGCCTAAAAGCCTACTCGAACTAAGGTTACGAAATTTGACGACAAGTTGGGAAGGTCTTAAAACGCTAACAGAAGTAATACTCAAACAATCGGTAGGAAAAGACGACTTTTACGAGCTCGTATCTTACTTTATCGCGGGTGACAAGACTATGCCTAAGGTGACGGTAACGGAGGGTGAATCGATAGGAATAGAGGTTGACGGCGTGCCGAGGGTAATTCCATCGTTAACGGGGAATCGGGACTTGGACGTTCTGCTTTCAGTGGTCAGAGAACGCCCCGCGCACATAGTTATCCGCAAAAAAGAGGCTCTGAGCAATGAGCTGTTGGCAGCGTTGCGCGACCTCGGAGAAGACCAATGATATGTGCCCGGGGCTTAATATACACGACACTTCGTGTCGCGGTGATATACATCGCCGTTCGACGGTGAAGGGTTCTTTGATAAAAATCGGTTAATATAGTGCCGAGGAAGTTTCGCCGGTACGCAAATCAAACGCAAGAGTTTTGCGTTCGCCACCGTCTAAATACTTGACGGTGATGTAGTCCTTGTCGGTAAATTCGGCGGAAATTATCATGGCGTTGCTCTTCTCGAAGGCGCGAAGGAGTATCGATAATTCCGCATCGCCGTATTTGCCGACGTCGTCACTCACAAACAGGACGTTGCCGAACAGATGATTGATCTTGGCAAGCAATTGTTTTTGCTTATCGGTGAATTTGAGATTGAAATCGCGGAGGAAGAATACGTCCGGGTCGTTGACAAACGCCCTGCCGTCCAAATGTCTGCGGAAAATCGTACTGCGTATGGCGTTTTGAGCCGAAGGCACCTCTCGATTGATGTGCACTCTGTCATAGATTTTGCCTTTGTATTTGAGATCTACGTCACAACTGATACGGCAGGCGTCAACTACGCCGAACGCCGATCCGAGCGGCACTCCGCAACCGAGGAACAGTTTGTCGCCAACTAACTCGCGGAGGAAATCCATTGCTTCAGCCATGAGCTGTCCGCGACTCTTGCCAAAACGCGGAAACATGCATTGGCTGTATAAGAAATCCAACTTGACCATGTCGAATCCCCACTCGTTGAGTACGGTATCGAAGACTTTGACGATGTAGGCGCGCGCTTCTTCATTGTATATGTCGAGAGTATACGCGCCGCCCCATCCCACTACGGAAATCACCGGTTTGCCGTTGGCGCCCTTGATGAACCAATCCGGGTGCTCCGCCACGATTTTCGCGTCGCGCTGAGCGTTGAGAGGCGCTATCCATATGCCGGCAAGGTACCCTTGCTCGTGGATGGCGTCCGCAATGTACTTCATGCCGTGCGGAAACTTGGGATTGCTTTCAAGCCAATCTCCGACTTTGGTTTCGTACCCGTCGTCTACCTGAAACACCGATACGGAACTGTTGGCTCTTGCGATGCCTTTGAGGTCGCGGAGAATGATGTCCTCGTCTATCTTTTGGAAATAATTGTACCAGCTCGTGTAGCCTGCCATGTGGTCAATACGCGGTTTCGGGATGCCGAAACGCGCAAAATAGGCGTCGAAAACGGCGTCATAGTCACCCACCTCTTTGACGATGTCAAGCAATACGTAGGGCGAAGTGACAACTACGCCTTCTACGTCTTTTGCAATGCTGAAAGTGCCGTTTTGCATATCCGTGCGGAATATGGTAAAGCCTGTCCTCTCATTGACGGAACCGTACAGCTCCACCTCTTGCTCCCTACGAAAATACGCGTAAGTGTAGCCGTGGAATACGCCGGGTCTTCCGCTGTAATGCTCGAAAGAATAGTCCCCCGGGGTAGACGCAAGCATCTTGGTAAAGCCGCAAATGCGCGTTACGGGCGCGACGCCCTTTTGTCTATCGTCCTGAGTATACTCCTCGGACGTGCTCCAAGATTGGTAGCCGTTGGCATAAAAGCGTTCGCCGTTTTTGACCGGGTGAAGATAATCGAGTTTGAATGATATGAGTTCCAACTTCTCCCTCGGGTTAAGAACGAGGCGCGCTCCGGACTCCGAATAGGTAGCCTCTATGTAGTAATGTTGGGTTTGATAGTCGTTTTCTTCGTAAACAACGTTGCCTACGCGATACTTGATAGAAAGTTTACTTTCCTTCATATGTCCTCCGAACAGGCGTTGTGCCTTAGTACTCGGATATTATAATATATTTCTGTACATATTTCAAGTATATCTTTTTGTTCTCAGCAGAAAGCAACGCGAATAATATACAATATGACTTTGAAAGTTAAAATACATCCTGCTTTTTGGCTGTTGGCGATAGCGACTATATTCGACAATAACTACATTGCGTTCATTGCAGGCGTTGCGAGCGTGCTTATACATGAATCGGCGCATGCGCGCGTGGCTTACGGCAGAGGTTACGCGCTGAGCACCGTAACGCTGATGCCGTACGGCGCAATGCTCGGTGGTAATGAGCGAATAAGCGACAAGGACGGTTTGCCGATTGCCGCGGCAGGTCCGATATCAAACTTTTGCGTATGTCTTGCTTTGTATGCGTTGTGGTGGGCTTTCCCGGCTACTTACGTATATACCAAACCCGTGTGCGACGTCAACCTGATGATAGGCGCGTATAATATGCTGCCGTTATATCCCTTGGACGGCGGTCGGATACTGCTTGCGGTATGCAAAAACAAAACGCGCGCGCTCAAAATAATGCGCGTTATCGGCGTTATATTCGCCGTGGCGTTGTTTATACTGTACCTTGCCTCTTTCTTCTATAAAACAAACCACTCTTTGGGAGTAATGAGTATGATCGTCTTTGTGTCGGCAATCGGCGGAACGGAAGACGAAGTTTACCGCCGACTTGCGGACAACCTGCCCTACGGTAAGTCGCTCGACGCGCCGATAGAAAAAGAAACGGTAATGGTGCATTGGGGGTTGAAACTCATTCGCCTACTGCGACGGATTAAGCCGTATAAAAAAACGGTCTTCGAAATAGTGGACGACACGATGAACACCATACGCATTTTGACGGAAAGCGACGTTACCGCGCTATGCGAACGATATCCCGTGCAATGCACACTCAAAGAACTTTTATCGGCTTATGAGAACGCGCCCGACACTTGATGCAAACGTCTATACCGCCGTCGGCGGCGTTTGCTTCCACGCTTAAATCGCCCTCCGCGTATACCAAATAACTTCTGAGTAAGACGTCAACGTCGCGGTACAGTATTGTTAGGAAATCTTGGGACGGCGCGTTGTCTGTTTTGAGCGCGCGCTTTAATCTTGCATAATCGGAATCTCTGTTACAACGAGCTTTCATACTCACCTCTTGAAAAACTTGCTTAGCCTGCCGTATCCGCGACAGGCGTTATACACATCTTCGGAGTCGCCGGCGACGCGTCCGGAAAGCATGTGAAACGCGACAAATGCCGAATCACGCCTCTCCGTCGCTACGGAATCGATGTTTACTTTGTCGCTCTCGGGTATCACTCCGACAAGCGGAAGTCGCATGAGTTCCGAGACCGTTTCCGGTGAAAGTTGCATGCCCTTATTGACCAAATCGCCGCGCACTCTATTGACAACGAGCCCTATACCGGAAACGTTATACGTCCCGAGTAGGCGCGCCGTTCTGTCGGCGTCCTTGATCGCGCTTACGTGCGGAGTGGTGACGACCAAAGCTTCACGAGCCGCGCATACCGCGCGATGAAATCCGCTCTCCACTCCGGCAGGCGCATCGACCAAAACATAATCCGACATCAGCGAAGCCTCCCCTATTATGCCCGAGTAAAACTCCGTCGAAACGCGCTTGGAACTATACGCCTTGGCGGACGGTATAAGCCTGAGATTATCGAGATACGGACTCTTGACCAAGGCTTGATTTAGATTCGCCTTGCCGTCCGCGACGTCTACTATATCGTAAACGACCCTGTCGTCAAGCCCCAACGCCACGTCTAAATTGTTGAGTCCTACGTCCGCATCGGCAAGTACTACTTTGTACCCGTCAAGCGCAAGCATCAGCCCGAGATTAGCGGTTACCGTCGTTTTGCCGACGCCGCCTTTGCCCGAAACGATAACTATTATTCTTGCCATAAAAATTACCTCTACCCATTGTAAAATACGGGTAGAGGCAATTGTTGACGTTTTTTGTCGATTAAAGTCGGTTTGTCGTTACAGCGACTTGACTTCTTGAATCCTATCCAAAAGTTTTTTGAGTTTGTCCGTGTTGGCGACAAGCTTGGACTTCTCGTTCTCTATAAGTTGCTTGGGCGCTTTGTTGACAAAGCCCGCGTTGTTTAGCATGCCTTCGCTACGCTTGATCTCCGCTTCCACATTCTTGACTTCTTTGTCAAGGCGTTTGAGCTCCTTTTCGACGTCGACAAGCTCTCCGAGCGGTATGTATACCTCCGCTTCCGGCGTGACGATGGCGTTGCACTTGACGCCGATTTCGTCTTTGGAAGATACGATCTTGACTTCGCCGACGTTGGCAAGCTTCTTGATGTAATCGATATTTTTGGTTATGTAGTCCGCTTGCGCGCTGACAACGTATAAGTCAAGCTTCTTGGAAAGCGGTACGTCCGTTTCCGCACGCAAGTTGCGCACCGAACGTATTATCTCCTTAACGCCCTCGAACTTCTTGTAGTCGCTCGTATATGCGAACTTGCGGTTGTACTCGGGATACGGCTCCAACATGATCGTCTTGCCGTTGCCGCATTCCTCCCATATCCTCTCCGTAATGAACGGTGTGAACGGATGCATGAGTTTGAGTACCTCTTTGAGAACGTAATTGAGAACGGCAAGCGTTCTGAGCTTAGCCTTTTCATCGCTACCGTAAAGGGCAGGCTTGGTGAGCTCGATGTACCAATCGCAAAAATCACTCCAAATGAAATCGTAAAGAGCGGAGTTTGCCATGCCAAGCTCGTACTTACCAAGGAATTTGTTGACGTCGCGTATAGTGCGATTAAGTTTATAGAGTATCCATTTATCCGCAGGACTGTATCTGAAGCTACCGATTTCTGGCAATTCTTTGCCCTCGGTATTCATTAAAACAAACCGCGACGCATTCCATAATTTATTGAGGAAGTTGCGCGCCGGCTCCATTTTGTCCTCGCTGAATCTTATATCGGATCCCGGGGCAACGCCGGTGATGAGGCTGAAACGCAATGCGTCCGCGCCGTACTTATCTATAAGTAGTAAGGGGTCTATGCCGTTACCTAAAGATTTACTCATTTTGCGCCCTTGGGCGTCCCTGACAAGTCCGTGGAACAACACTTCCGGGAAGGGAACTTGTCCCATGTGCTCGATGCCGGAGAATATCATTCTCGCTACCCAGAAGAACAAAATATCGTATGCGGTAACCAATAGGTTTGTGGGATAGAAGTAGGCTAAGTCTGCCGTCTTGTCGGGATAGCCGAGGGTAGAGAACGGCCAAAGCGCAGAGCTGAACCACGTATCCAAAACGTCTTCGTCCTGATGCAGGTGCTTGGATCCGCATTTAGGGCAAGTCGCGGGCGCTTCCTTGGCAACGATTACCTCGCCGCAATCGTCGCAATACCACGCCGGGATACGATGCCCCCACCAGAGTTGGCGCGATATGCACCAATCCTTGATATTGTTCATCCAATTGTAGTAGGTCTTGGTGAAACGCGCAGGCAGGAAGGTGATTTCTTTGTCCTTGACGACTTGCACAGCAGGCTTTGCAAGCGGAGCCATCTTGACAAACCACTGCTTGCTGACAATGGGTTCGACGGTACTACCGCAACGATAGCATGTGCCTACGTTGTGGGTGTAGGGCTCGATCTTCTCGATAAGTCCTTGCGCCTCCAAATCCGCAACCATGCGTTTACGCGCCTCATACCTATCAAGTCCGACGTAGGCGTAACCGTTCTCGTTGATGACGCCCGAATCGTCCATGACTCTGATTACCTCTAAGTTGTGCCTTAGCCCTACTTCAAAGTCGTTGGGGTCGTGAGCCGGAGTGATTTTGACGCATCCCGTGCCGAAATCAAGCTCGACATAGTCATCGGCAACAATGGGAATTTCTCTGTCCGTAAGCGGAAGTTTGAGGGTCTTGCCGACTTTGTCCTTGTACCTTTCGTCCTTGGGGTTTACGGCAACGGCGGTGTCGCCGAGCATGGTTTCCGGACGAGTAGTTGCTACGACAAGGTATCCCGATCCGTCGGTGTACGGATAGCGAATGTGCCACAAATGCCCTGCTTGCTCTTCATACTCGACTTCCGCATCCGAAAGCGCGGTTTTGCAATGCGGACACCAGTTTATTATTCTGCTGCCTTGATAAATGAGTCCTTTGTTGTATAGATTGACAAATACTTCCTTGACGGCTTTGGAGCACTTCTCGTCCATTGTGAACGCCAAACGCGACCAGTCGCAGGAATCTCCGAGTCTTTTGAGCTGAGTGACGATGCGTCCGCCGTATTCGTCCTTCCACGCGTACGCGCGTTTGAGGAATTCTTCTCTGCCGATTTCTTCTTTGGAAGTGCCTTCGGCGCGGAGTTTATCGACGATCTTGACTTCAGTCGCGATGCTCGCATGATCCGTGCCCGGGAGCCATAACGCAGAATAACCTTGCATGCGCTTGTGACGGATGATAACGTCTTGTATCGTTTCATTAAGAGCGTGCCCCATGTGGAGTTGCCCGGTTATGTTCGGGGGCGGTATCACTATCGTAAACGGCTTCTTGCTCGGATCTACTTCGGCGCGGAAATATCCCGACTTTTCCCAATTCTCGTAAATTCTACCCTCGAACCCTTGCGGTTCGTAATTTTTAGGGAGTTCCATATATACCTCTTGAAATTAAATTATTGTTTATCGTCCTGTTGGTCGGGCTCGATGATTTCGACTTCGACGTGCTCGGGCTCTTCCGTCGTGGCGGCGTCGGTCGTTAGTCTGCCCTCTTTGGCAGCCCTCTTTTTGGCGAATATGCCGTTGATTATGCCTATCGCTTGCTTGAGATAATTGAAGAAGGCTATGTACGTAAGCACAAGTCCTATTCCCAAAATTATCCAATCCAAGTAGTACGCCTTAGCCGCCCAGAATGCGTGGAAGTACGACATGATTATGGCAAGCGATAACGTCGCGGACGCCACCTTGCCCATATAATTTGCCTTGATACTCTTAGCGTCCTGCGCCATGAATATTCCGCCGGCAATCATGGTGCCTTCTTTGAGTAAAAGTACCAAAATGAACGCCCAATGGATGTATCCGACTATGACAAGCGACAAAATGGACATGCAGTGCATGAGTTTATCGGCAAACGGATCGATGATCTCGCCGAGCTGAGAGCCTTGATTGAATCTACGCGCGATATAGCCGTCTATAAGGTCGGTGCTTGCCGCAACAAGCATAATTATGAGACCGATTATGGGGAAGTTGTATGCTCCGCAAGCAATGTATGTGCTCTTATCTATCGTGCACCACATAATAAACGGCACCGCAATTACCCTTAGCAACGTAAGCATATTGGGTACCGTCCAAAAATGTTTGAATAATTCTTTCATACACTTAATCTCCCGACCTCGATAAAGGTCAAACTTATTATACCATATACGGCGGTCATTTACAACAGATAATAGATAATTGGGGGGGATATGCACGCCCGATGGGCGCGGTGATATACGCAAGCGGTGCTTGCGGTGATATAC